>NZ_JAXOJX010000302.1:0-200 GCF_034427735.1 Azohydromonas lata | reverse complement strand
GCCGGCACCAAGGTCAGCGTCGGCAACCAGAGCTACACGTTCAGCCAAGCCATCGCCGCCAACACGGTGGCGTTCACGCTCAAGGGCTTCTCGGCTGACATTGCCAACTTCGTGTCGCTGTCCGGTGACCTGGGCTTTGCCAAGACCGGCACGGACATCGTGGCCGTGGGCGCCAACGTGACGGCTGCGCTGAGCGCCGG
>NZ_JAXOJX010000301.1:0-203 GCF_034427735.1 Azohydromonas lata | reverse complement strand
CGCCGGGCACGGCATTCAGCAACACGGCCAGCATCGTCACCACCGGCACGCCGGACACCAACGGCGGCAGCAACCCGGCCGCAGGCAACAACTTCAGCAGCGGCAGCATCACCGTGGGCGCACGCGCCGACGTGCAGGTGCTGAGCAAGGCGGCGGTGGCCACGGGCACGTCCACGGCGCAGGCCACGGCGCAGCCGCTGGAA
>NZ_JAXOJX010000300.1:0-203 GCF_034427735.1 Azohydromonas lata | reverse complement strand
ACGCTCACCGCTGCGGAGCTGCCCAACCTGGGCTACCTGGTGCTGCGCGGTCGCGCGGACGACGTGGCCTTCATGAGCGGCGTGGCCGGCGTGCTGGGCGCGCCGCTGCCCACGCGCCCGCGCTCGGTGCTGCGCTGCGCCGCGGGCGTGGTGCTGTGGCAGTCGCCCGACGAGTGGTGGCTGCTGTGCGCGCGCAACCAGCG
>NZ_JAXOJX010000299.1:0-206 GCF_034427735.1 Azohydromonas lata | reverse complement strand
TTGAAGAACGAGCGGTTCATGGCCTTGCACATGATGTAGCTCAGGATGGCGCCTGAAGAGCCCACCAGCGAGCCGGCAATGATCAGCATGGAGTTGTTCAGGCTGAAGCCGATGCCCGCGGCGGCCCAGCCCGAGTAGCTGTTGAGCATCGAGACCACCACGGGCATGTCGGCGCCGCCGATGGGGATGATGATCAGCACGCCCAG
>NZ_JAXOJX010000298.1:0-209 GCF_034427735.1 Azohydromonas lata | reverse complement strand
GCGGCGGTGCCGGCCTTGCCGTCCCAGAAGTGCTTGAGCACGCCCAGCAGCGCGTTGTCGTAGCCGGTGATGTGGCTGCCGACGAAGGCCGGGGTGTGGGCGAAGGGCACGTCGAACTCGGCCGGGACGCTGCCCTTTTGCTTGGAGTTCTTGATGAAGGCGTCCAGGTCGTCGCCGATCACCTCCGCCATGCAAGTCGTCGAGACGGC
>NZ_JAXOJX010000297.1:0-213 GCF_034427735.1 Azohydromonas lata | reverse complement strand
CTCCTTGTCGGTCTGGCGCTCGTTGCACACCAGGCCGCCCAGGCGCACGCCGCCGCTGTTGGCGTACTTCAGGATGCCCTTGGAGATGTTGTTGGCCGCGTACATGGCCATCATCTCGCCGGACATGACGATGTAGATTTCCTGGGCCTTGTTCTCACGGATGGGCATGGCGAAGCCGCCGCACACCACGTCGCCCAGCACGTCGTAGGACAC
>NZ_JAXOJX010000296.1:0-214 GCF_034427735.1 Azohydromonas lata | reverse complement strand
GCACGCAAAGGCCCAGGACACCATCCTGTCGCTGGCCGCCGAAGCCGGCTCGGTGGAGGATCTGGAAATCGAAGACGTCATGAAGATCGGCTTCCGCGACATCCGTTGCGTGGAATCCGGTGGCCCGGAGCCCGGCGTGGGCTGCGCCGGCCGTGGCGTGATCACCTCGATCAACTTCCTGGAAGAAAACGGTGCCTACGAAGGCGTGGACTAT
>NZ_JAXOJX010000295.1:0-214 GCF_034427735.1 Azohydromonas lata | reverse complement strand
GTAGTCCACGCCTTCGTAGGCACCGTTTTCTTCCAGGAAGTTGATCGAGGTGATCACGCCACGGCCGGCGCAGCCCACGCCGGGCTCCGGGCCACCGGACTCCACGCAACGGATGTCGCGGAAGCCGATCTTCATGACGTCTTCGATTTCCAGGTCCTCCACCGAGCCGGCTTCGGCGGCCAGCGACAGGATGGTGTCCTGGGCCTTTGCGTGT
>NZ_JAXOJX010000294.1:0-214 GCF_034427735.1 Azohydromonas lata | reverse complement strand
ACTTTGGCGGAGTGGACGGGACTCGAACCCGCGACCCCCGGCGTGACAGGCCGGTATTCTAACCAACTGAACTACCACTCCACGCGGTAGCTGCATTATATCGAATATGTCGCCATATTCCTCAAGCGCAGCCAAACTTGGCGTCCCCTAGGGGATTCGAACCCCTGTTACAACCGTGAAAGGGTCGTGTCCTAGGCCTCTAGACGAAGGGGAC
>NZ_JAXOJX010000293.1:0-216 GCF_034427735.1 Azohydromonas lata | reverse complement strand
AGGCACGTCCGCCTCGCTGCGCTTGAGCAACGCCAGCTTCGGCTTGCGCTCGGGTGTCGCGGGCACCACGGCGTTCGAGCTGGCCAACGGCACGCTGACGGCCACCGTCGACGGCCTGGGCAACCTCAAGGCCACGTCGGTGGCCGTGCAGTACACGGGCACTGCCGGTGCCGTGACGGCTGGCACCAAGGTCAGCGTTGGCAGCCAGAGCTACAC
>NZ_JAXOJX010000292.1:0-217 GCF_034427735.1 Azohydromonas lata | reverse complement strand
CCATGGCCTGGCCGCTGGCCGAGATCGCGGCCGACGAGAAGACGCCCATCCTGCAGGTGCCCGGCTCCGTCAGCGTCACCTGCCTGATGCTGGGTTTCACATTGCTGGCCGTCACTGCGCTGACCAAGCTGCCTGAGATCTGGGCCGAGCACGCTCCCGCCCACGACGCGCAGGCCGACGCTGAAGCCCTCGCCCACGGAGCCTGAACATGACCGCA
>NZ_JAXOJX010000291.1:0-217 GCF_034427735.1 Azohydromonas lata | reverse complement strand
GTTCAGCGGCGGCAGCGCCGTGGCGGCGACCCACGTCAACGGCGTGTGGACGGCGAGCTACACCCTCGTGGCCGGCGGCATCGACCTCACCAACCGCAACGTGACGGCAACGGTGACGGACAACGCGGGCAACACCACGACGGCGGCGGACACGAGCAACGCCACGGTGGACAACGTGGCGCCCACGGTGACCGACGCGCGCATCGCCATCAGCGGC
>NZ_JAXOJX010000290.1:0-218 GCF_034427735.1 Azohydromonas lata | reverse complement strand
ATGTCGTAGCTGTAGTCGGTCTTGCCCGGGACGATGGTGTTGGCGTCGAGCGTCTCGAAGAACTCGTCCAGCAGCATCGTCAGCACGCGCAGGCCGCCGTCATAGCCCCAGGTGGGGAAGCGGTGGTAGTGGTGGCGGTCGAAGATGGGGAACACCAGGCGGATGAGCGGGGTGCCGCAGTCACGCTCGAGGTACTTGCCGTAGGTGTTGCCGATGAG
>NZ_JAXOJX010000289.1:0-219 GCF_034427735.1 Azohydromonas lata | reverse complement strand
CCGCGCTTGGGCGGCTCCTCGACCTTGACGGTCTTGAGGCGCGGCGTCACGTCCACGCCCAGGTCGGCCGGCTTGACCGTCTCCATGGGCTTCTTCTTGGCCTTCATGATGTTGGGCAGCGTCACGTAGCGCGGCTCGTTCAGGCGCAGGTCCGTGGTCACCACGGCCGGCAGCGAGACTTCCACCGTCTCCAGGCCGCCGTCCACTTCGCGCGTGACC
>NZ_JAXOJX010000288.1:0-222 GCF_034427735.1 Azohydromonas lata | reverse complement strand
AGCGGCAGCGTCAGCGCCGTGGACAAGGCCGACGTGCAGGTGGCCAGCAAGACGGCGGTGGCCACGGGTACCGCCACGGCGCAGGCCGCGGCCGTCTCGGGCCAGCCGTTCGATTGGCTGGTGGCGGTGCGCAACAACGGCCCGCAGGCGGCGCAGACGGTGCAATTCGCCGACACGCTGCCCGCAGGTATGGAGCTGGCCGGCACGCCGGTGTTCACGGTC
>NZ_JAXOJX010000287.1:0-222 GCF_034427735.1 Azohydromonas lata | reverse complement strand
CGGCGTGATCCCCTCGCCCATCACGATGGACGAGCTCGAAGACCTGCTGATGGAGCACGGGATCATGGACGCCATCGACGAGAGCCAGGTCGGCAAGACCGCCGCTGAGCTCGCCGCCTGAGTCTGAGTTTCCGCCAGCGCGCCTTGCGCCTCCCCGCCGCGCCGTTGTTGGCCGGCGGGGGTCACCGAACACCACACAAAGCAATCTCACGGAGTCTTCGC
>NZ_JAXOJX010000286.1:0-223 GCF_034427735.1 Azohydromonas lata | reverse complement strand
GGCGACCTGGGCTTCGCCAAGACGGGCACGGACATCGTGGCCGTGGGCTCCAACGTGACGGCTGCGCTGAGCGCGGGTACGTCGGCGTCGCTGCGGCTGAGCAACGCCAGCTTCGGCCTGCGCTCGGGCGCGGCCGGCACCACGGCATTCGAGCTGGCCAACGGCACGTTGACGGCCAGCGTCGACGGCCTGGGCAACCTCAAGGCCACGTCCGTGGCCGTGC
>NZ_JAXOJX010000285.1:0-223 GCF_034427735.1 Azohydromonas lata | reverse complement strand
ACCACCGACGTGGCCTTGAGGTTGCCCAGGCCGTCGACAGTGGCCGTCAGCGTGCCATTGGCCAGCTCGAACGCCGTGGTGCCCGCGGCACCCGAGCGCAAACCGAAGCTGGCGTTGCTCAAGCGCAGCGACGCGGACGTGCCGGCGCTCAGCGCAGCCGTCACGTTGGAGCCCACGGCCACGATGTCCGTGCCCGTCTTGGCGAAGCCCAGGTCACCCGACA
>NZ_JAXOJX010000284.1:0-224 GCF_034427735.1 Azohydromonas lata | reverse complement strand
CAAGGTGTTGACGAGTTTCTAAAAACGATGTCATAATCTGCGGCTTCGCTGATCGACGTATCGATTCGCGAGTTGGCTGGATGCAGCAGCTCGCAAGTTGTTTGATGTGTCAATCGACGAAATAAAGCCAAGTGCTTGACAAGGTTTTTAAAGCATGTCAGAATCTTGGGCTTCGCTGATAAAAACTGCTTAGCAGCAAATCAGCAAACATCGCGAAAGCGATG
>NZ_JAXOJX010000283.1:0-224 GCF_034427735.1 Azohydromonas lata | reverse complement strand
GGCGCGCAGCACCTGGCCCATGGCGGCGGTGCCGGAGAGGGTCACGCCGCCGGTGGGTGCGTCGTTGGCGTTGGAGACCGCGATGCTGAGCTGGACGTCGGCGGTATTGCCCGCGGCGTCGGTGAGGCGCACGGTGATGCGGTGTGCGCCAGCCTGCTCGAAGTCGAACGATGCACCGGCGGCGACGCTAAGCTGGCCCGTTGCGGCATCGATCACGAAGCGGT
>NZ_JAXOJX010000282.1:0-225 GCF_034427735.1 Azohydromonas lata | reverse complement strand
GCCACGGCCACGGGTGTGGACGTGAGCACGGCGGGCACGGGCACGGTGTCGATCGACGCGCGCGGCGGCGCGCTGGCCATGGCCGGCGACGCCCAGGTCACGGGCGCCGGCGCGCGGCTGCATGCGGCGAGCACGGTCACCGTGGGCAACGTCACGGCCACCAGCGTCAGCGTGGTGGCCGACACGGGCGCCATCGCCAACGCGCTGGGCAGCACCACCAACGTC
>NZ_JAXOJX010000281.1:0-226 GCF_034427735.1 Azohydromonas lata | reverse complement strand
CCTGGAGCTACACGGTCGACAACAGCCTGGCTGCGCTGCAGGCGCTAAAAGCCAGCGAGACGCACACGGAAACCTTCACCGTTCAAAGCCTGGACGGCACTGCCTCGCAGACCGTCACCGTTGTCATCACCGGCGTCAACGACGCGGCCACCATTGACGCCGGCACCGACGGTGCCAACGCCCAGGCCGCGCTGACTGAAGACGCCGACACCGACACCCTCACGCC
>NZ_JAXOJX010000280.1:0-229 GCF_034427735.1 Azohydromonas lata | reverse complement strand
TGGTGCAGCGATCGCCCAACCTCGCGGCGTTCCAGGGCGCGCGCCACTTCGCCATCAGCGTGCTGGCGCAGCACCAGCAGGCGCTGGCCAGCCGCTTCGCCAGCCCGGCGGTGGTCGACAAGTTCGAGCAGGTGGCGCTGCGCGAGGCGCCCGAAGGCGTGCCGGTGATCGACGGGGCGCTGGCCACGCTGGTGTGTGCCAACGACAGCCGCCAGCGCGCCGGGGACCA
>NZ_JAXOJX010000279.1:0-231 GCF_034427735.1 Azohydromonas lata | reverse complement strand
ATTCACGCTCAAGGGCTTCTCGGCCGACATCGCGAACTTCGTGTCGCTGTCCGGCGACCTGGGCTTTGCCAAAACCGGCATGGACATCGTGGCCGTGGGCAGCAATGTGACGGCTGCGCTGAGCGCGGGCACGTCCGCCTCGCTGCGGCTGAGCAACGCCAGCTTCGGCCTGCGCTCGGGTGCCGCGGGCACCACGGCATTCGAGCTGGCCAACGGCACGCTGACGGCCAC
>NZ_JAXOJX010000278.1:0-232 GCF_034427735.1 Azohydromonas lata | reverse complement strand
GGCGCTGAAACCCTTAAGCGTGAACGCCACCGTGTTGGCGGCAATGGCCTGGCTGAAGGTGTAGCTCTGGCTGCCGACGCTGACCTTGGTGCCGGCCGCCACGGCACCGGCGGTGCCCGCGTACTGCACAGCCACCGACGTGGCCTTGAGGTTGCCCAAGCCGTCGACGGTGGCCGTCAGCGTGCCGTTGGCCAGCTCGAATGCTGTGGTGCCCGCGGCACCCGAGCGCAGA
>NZ_JAXOJX010000277.1:0-232 GCF_034427735.1 Azohydromonas lata | reverse complement strand
GAAAGCACCATCGCCGATGCGGACGGCATGGGGACGCTGCGCTACAGCTGGTGGTCGTCGGCGGACGGGCAGACGTGGACCCGCATCGAGGGCGCCACGGGCGAGAGCTTCACCCTCACCGGCGCCCAGGCCGACCGCATGGTGCGCGTCGAGGTCAGCTACGTCGACGGGCATGGCACGACGGAAACCGTGAAGAGCCTTGCCACGGCCAAGCTGCCGCCCATCCCGGTGC
>NZ_JAXOJX010000276.1:0-233 GCF_034427735.1 Azohydromonas lata | reverse complement strand
TCATCGCTCTTGTTGCGCGGGTGCTCCTTGAGGCCCGCGGGCAGGCAGTGGCTGTAGGTGACGGGCTTCTTGGAGGCGAGGATGGCCTCCTCGCTGGTCTTGGCGCCCACGTGCGAGAGGTCCACCATGATGCCCACGCGGTTCATCTCGGCGATGACCTCGTGGCCGTAGCCGGAGAGGCCGCCGTCGCGCTCGTAGCAGCCCGTGCCGATCAGGTTCTGGGTGTTGTAGCA
>NZ_JAXOJX010000275.1:0-235 GCF_034427735.1 Azohydromonas lata | reverse complement strand
CGGCCAGCGTGCCGTAGAGGCCGGCCACGATGAGCGAGCCCAGCGTGAGCACCCCGCGCCGCACGGCAGGCGCGAGCTTCTGCGTCACCAGCACCACGGCGATGTGCGAGCCGTGCTGCGCGGCCAGCACCACGCCGGCCATGATCATCCAGGGGAACATCAGCTCCGGCAGCTCCGAGGCCCAGGCGATGCTGGTGCCCGCGGCATAGCGCAGCGCCACGTTGGCGCTCAGGAT
>NZ_JAXOJX010000274.1:0-236 GCF_034427735.1 Azohydromonas lata | reverse complement strand
CCTGCATTCAGCCAGTCGTCGCCCTCGCCGCCGTCGAGCACGTTGGCGCCCTGGTCATCGCTGAGCCAGTCGTTGCCCGCGCCGCCCAGCAGCGTGTCGTTGCCGAAGCCGCCCTCCAACGTGTCATTGCCCTCGCCGCCCAGCAGCGAGTCGTTGCCCGCCAGGCCGTTGAGGGCGTCGTTGCTCAGGCCGCCGTCTATCGTGTCGTTGCCGAAGCCGCCGCTCAGCACGTCGCT
>NZ_JAXOJX010000273.1:0-237 GCF_034427735.1 Azohydromonas lata | reverse complement strand
CGGTGAGCTCGGCCGATACGTCAGGCTTGCGGCTGACCCAGGCCGGCGACAGCAGCAGCTTCCGCGTGGTAGTGATGCCGGCCGCGGCGACGGGCGGCGTGGACACGCTGGTGCTCAACCGCGGCATGGCGGACCAGGTGGTGACGTCCACCAGCGGCGTGACGCAGATCGCCATTCCGGCCGACGCCTTCGCGCACACCAATCCCAATGCGGTGGTGACGCTGACGGCCCGCCAGG
>NZ_JAXOJX010000272.1:0-240 GCF_034427735.1 Azohydromonas lata | reverse complement strand
CCATCTTCAACTGGTCCGGTGTCTTGTCGGCAATCAGGCGTTGCACCTCGTGCTCCTGGCTGGCGTCGAGCCGGCGGTGCTCGCCGAGCTTGCGGCCTGCCTCGGCGTCGTGCAGTCCATCAGCACCCTTGGCCGCGTGGCGCTTGCAGATGTCGAACACGCCCGTACGACTCAGGCCCGTAAACGCTGCGATCTCGTCGTAGGTGTGCTCCGCCTCACGCAGCCGAATGACCTGCGCGC
>NZ_JAXOJX010000271.1:0-240 GCF_034427735.1 Azohydromonas lata | reverse complement strand
CGCCGCCTACCCCGACGCCTCCCGTACCCGTCAACCCGCCCGTGCCTCCAGTGGTACCACCGGCGCCGGTGCCGGCACCGCGCGATACGGGCGACAGCACCGGGTTCTTGCCGCCCAATTCGCCGCTGGGCAATCCGACCGTCAGCCACTTCACGGGGGGTGACGCGACGAACGTCGGCAACCCGGGCACCAACCTGCCGTCCCAGCCCTCCGGCCAGCAAGGCGGCCAGCAGGGCAGCC
>NZ_JAXOJX010000270.1:0-247 GCF_034427735.1 Azohydromonas lata | reverse complement strand
TGATGGCGGTGCCGCTCATGGAGATCGCGGCCGACGAGAAGACGCCCATCTTGCAGGTGCCCGGCTCCGTCACCGTGGGCTGCCTCATGCTGGGTTTTGCTTTGCTGGCCCTGGTGACGCTGTGCAGGCTGCCTGACGTGTGGGCGCGCAACAGCGAGAAGGCTGCCGAGGCTGTGGAGCCCGCCACCGAAGCGCCGCGCGAGCCGTCCGGCTTCGCCGCCGCGCAGGGAGCACAGGCATGACCGGG
>NZ_JAXOJX010000269.1:0-249 GCF_034427735.1 Azohydromonas lata | reverse complement strand
AGTACACCGGCACCGCCGGTGCGATGACTGCTGGGACCAAGGTGAGCGTCGGCAGCCAGAGCTACACGTTCAGCCAAGCGATTGCCGCCAACACGGTGGCGTTCACGCTCAAGGGCTTCAGCGCCGACATCGCGAACTTCGTGTCGTTGTCGGGTGACCTGGGCTTTGCCAAGACGGGCACGGACATCGTGGCCGTGGGCAGCAATGTGACGGCCGCGCTGAGCGCGGGCACGTCGGCTTCCCTGCGCT
>NZ_JAXOJX010000268.1:0-251 GCF_034427735.1 Azohydromonas lata | reverse complement strand
AGCGCTGAAGCCCTTGAGGCTGAAGGCCACCGTGTTGGCGGCAATGGCCTGGCTGAACGTGTAGCTCTGGCTGCCGACGCTGACCTTGATGCCGGCCGCCACGGACGCACTGGTCCCCGTGTACCGCACGGCCACGGACGTGGCCTTGAGGTTGCCCAGGCCGTCGACACTGGCCGTCAATGTGCCGTTGGCCAGCTCAAATGCCGTGGTGCCGGCCGCGCCCGAGCGCAGGCCGAAGCTGGCGTTGCTCA
>NZ_JAXOJX010000267.1:0-254 GCF_034427735.1 Azohydromonas lata | reverse complement strand
GCGACGCGGCGCAGTCGGACCTGGTGTCGCTGAACAACGGCCACATCGTGTTGGTGGCCGGCGGCATGGTGACGCTGAACGACGGCACGGCCAACGGCGGCATCGCCGGCGTGGCGGGCACGGCAGTGAGCACGGCGGGCACGGGTTCCATCCTGTTGCAGGCCACGAGCGGTGACGTGATCGTCAACGGCGACATCGCCAGCGGCACGGGCCACGTCACGCTCAAGGCCGCGGGCAGCGTGCTGCTGGGCAGT
>NZ_JAXOJX010000266.1:0-255 GCF_034427735.1 Azohydromonas lata | reverse complement strand
GAGGCCTACCTCGGCGCCGGCCAGCATTGAAGGAGCAGGCATGACGACAAGCAACACCATGCTCAAGGTCAACGGCCTGAAGGTGGCCTACGGCGGCATCCAGGCCGTCAAGGGCATCAGCTTCGAGGTGCAGCAAGGCGAGCTCATCAGCCTCATCGGCGCCAACGGCGCGGGCAAGACCACGACCTTGAAAGCCGTGACGGGCACGCAGCCCATGGCCGCGGGCGACATCGAGTTCCTGGGCAAGCCCATTCG
>NZ_JAXOJX010000265.1:0-257 GCF_034427735.1 Azohydromonas lata | reverse complement strand
CTGGAGATCGCCCGCGCCCTGGCGACGGACCCCAAGCTCATCGCCCTGGACGAGCCCGCCGCCGGCATGAACGCCACGGAAAAAGTCGTGCTGCGCGAGCTGATCGACCGCATCCGCAAGGACGGCCGCACCATCCTCATCATCGAGCACGACGTGAAGCTGATGATGGGCCTGTGCGACCGCGTGACGGTGCTGGACTACGGCAAGCAGATCGCTGACGGCACGCCCGCCGAGGTGCAGAAGAATCCCAAGGTGAT
>NZ_JAXOJX010000264.1:0-259 GCF_034427735.1 Azohydromonas lata | reverse complement strand
CGTCGACGGCCTGGGCAACCTCAAGGCCACCTCGGTGGCGGTGCAGTACACCGGCACGGCCGGTGCTGTGACGGCTGGCTCCAAGGTCAGCGTCGGCAGCCAGAGCTATATGTTCAGCCAGGCGATCGCTGCCAACACGGTGGCGTTCACGCTTAAGGGCTTCTCGGCCGACATTGCCAACTTCGTGTCGCTGTCAGGCGACCTGGGCTTCGCCAAGACGGGCACGGACATCGTGGCCGTGGGCTCCAACGTGACGGCT
>NZ_JAXOJX010000263.1:0-263 GCF_034427735.1 Azohydromonas lata | reverse complement strand
CGGGAATCTCCGTCAGCAGTGGATTCAGCGTTGGGGTTGCGGTGGAACGCGAAAATCGTTGTTTTTGTATCTACCGGAGCGGGTGGCGCCCGCTGGGCGCCCCCGCTTCATGCGCGCACGGGTGCGCGCATCAGTGCCAGACTCAGGCGGCGAGCTCAGCGGCGGTCTTGCCGACCTGGCTCTCGTCGATGGCGTCCATGATCCCGTGCTCCATCAGCAGGTCTTCGAGCTCGTCCATCGTGATGGGCGAGGGGATCACGCCA
>NZ_JAXOJX010000262.1:0-264 GCF_034427735.1 Azohydromonas lata | reverse complement strand
AGCCGCCTGCCCCGACGTCTCCCGTACCCGTCAACCCGCCCGTGCCTCCAGTGGTACCACCGGCGCCGGTGCCGGCACCGCGCGATACGGGCGACAGCACCGGGTTCTTGCCGCCCAACTCGCCGCTGGGCAATCCGGCCGTCAGCCACTTCACGGGGGGCGACGCGACGAACGTCGGCAACCCGGGCACCAACCTGCCGTCCCAGCCCTCCGGCCAGCAGGGAGGACAGCAGGGCAGCCAGCAAGGCGGCCAGCAGGGCAGCG
>NZ_JAXOJX010000261.1:0-266 GCF_034427735.1 Azohydromonas lata | reverse complement strand
CAAATATTGACTGTTTGAGTATTCGCGTTGTTGCCGTTCTTCATGACTTTCTAGCCGCCGCTCTTGCGAGCAGCGTTCAAAAGCTGAAGTTTGGTGACGCAATCAATAATTGCCGACGGCACGGTGCGTATTTCTACGCTTTCCGCCGGCAACGCTGATTCGACTCTATGAATTGTTAAAGAGCGGTGTGACCAAAAAGATCGCACAGGCAAAACCGCTGACTGCTTGCAGCCTTGCCTGTGCGTTCGACTTCGATAGTCAAACCA
>NZ_JAXOJX010000260.1:0-267 GCF_034427735.1 Azohydromonas lata | reverse complement strand
CGCGCGCCGGGCCGTGCCCAGGGCCAGCGCGGCCACGGCCAGCCAGAACACGGCGGTGATGGCGTCACGCCAGACAAAAGGAGACAGGAGGGTTTCCATGTTCATTCCACTGCTTGATCGAAGCTGAAACCTGTCCTCGTCATGCCGGCGCAGGCCGGCATCCACCCCACCCGGGACGCAGCCCGGTATTCGTGGATCCCGGCTTTCGCCGGGATGACGAGGGAAATTTCAGGCGCGAGAGCTTTTTCGACGTCAGAAGTCCTTGGC
>NZ_JAXOJX010000259.1:0-271 GCF_034427735.1 Azohydromonas lata | reverse complement strand
GGCCATCTGCTCGCGCTTCGGAGCCTTGGCCGCCAGATTGACCTGGCCGCCCACCTGGGCCTGCTTCTCGAACAGCACCACGTCGTGGCCGCGCTCGCGGGCCACGCGGGCGGCTTCCAGGCCCGCGGGGCCCGCGCCCACCACCACCACCTTGCGCTTGGGGCCGCTGGTCTTGGCGATGACGTGCGGCATGGTGCGCTCGCGGCTGGTGGCGGCGTTTTGTATGCACAGCACGTCCAGGCCGTTGTACTGGCGGTCGATGCAGTAATTC
>NZ_JAXOJX010000258.1:0-271 GCF_034427735.1 Azohydromonas lata | reverse complement strand
CAACTACTGCATCGACCGCCAGTACAACGGCCTGGACGTGCTGTGTGTGCAAAACGCCGCCACCAGCCGCGAGCGCACCATGCCGCACGTCATCGCCAAGACCACCGGCCCCAAGCGCAAGGTGGTGGTGGTGGGCGCCGGCCCCGCGGGCCTGGAAGCCGCCCGCGTGGCCCGCGAGCGCGGCCACGACGTGGTGCTGTTCGAGAAGCAGGCCCAGGTGGGCGGCCAGGTCAACCTGGCGGCCAAGGCGCCCAAGCGCGAGCAGATGGCG
>NZ_JAXOJX010000257.1:0-273 GCF_034427735.1 Azohydromonas lata | reverse complement strand
TCCAACGTGACGGCTGCGCTGAGCGCCAGCACGTCCGCTTCGCTGCGGCTGAGCAATGCCAGCTTCGGCCTGCGTTCCGGCGCGGCCGGCACTACGGCGTTCGAACTGGCCAACGGCACGCTGACGGCCACCGTCGATGGCCTGGGCAACCTCAAGGCCACCTCAGTGGCCGTGCAGTACACCGGCACCGCCGGTGCGGTGGCCGCTGGCACCAAGGTCAGCGTTGGCAGCCAAAGCTACACGTTCAGCCAGGCCATCGCTGCCAACACGGTG
>NZ_JAXOJX010000256.1:0-276 GCF_034427735.1 Azohydromonas lata | reverse complement strand
AGCCGTCACGTTGGAGCCCACGGCCACGATGTCCGTGCCCGTCTTGGCAAAACCCAGGTCACCGGACAGCGACACGAAGTTCGCGATGTCGGCCGAGAAGCCCTTGAGCGTGAACGCCACCGTGTTGGCAGCGATGGCCTGGCTGAACGTATAGCTTTGGCTGCCGACGCTCACCTTGGTGCCAGCCGTCACCGCACCGGCGGTGCCCGTGTACTGCACGGCCACGGACGTGGCCTTGAGGTTGCCCAGGCCGTCAACGCTGGCCGTCAGCGTGCC
>NZ_JAXOJX010000255.1:0-284 GCF_034427735.1 Azohydromonas lata | reverse complement strand
TGGCTGAACGTGTAGCTCTGGCTGCCAACGCTCACCTTCGTGCCGGCCGTCACGGACGCACTAGCCCCCGTGTACTGCACGGCCACCGAAGTGGCCTTGAGGTTGCCCAGGCCGTCGACATTGGCCGTCAGCGTGCCATTGGCCAGTTCGAACGCCGTGGTACCGGCCGCTCCCGAGCGCAGGCCGAAGCTGGCGTTGCTCAGGCGCAGCGACGCGGACGTGCCTGCGCTCAGCGCGGCCGTCACGTTGGAGCCCACGGCCACGATGTCCGTGCCGGTCTTGGC
>NZ_JAXOJX010000254.1:0-288 GCF_034427735.1 Azohydromonas lata | reverse complement strand
GGCGCCAATGGCGACGTGCTGGACGTGAACGACCTGCTGCGCAATGCCGCGCTGGGCTTTGACGGCAGCAACCCGTTTGCCGGAGGCTACCTGCGCCTGGTGCAGTCGGATGCCGACACGCTGGTGCAGTTCGACGCCGACGGCGCTGCCGGCGCAGCCAAGGAGTTCGTCACCATTGCCGTGCTGCGCAACGTCGATTCCACGCAATTGGGCAGCGCCAACTTCACGCCGAACTACCCGCCCGACGGCAGCGACGTGCCGGGCCAACTCGTCAATGGCGGCGACGCA
>NZ_JAXOJX010000253.1:0-293 GCF_034427735.1 Azohydromonas lata | reverse complement strand
TGTGGGCACCGACCACACCCAGGGCTACGGCCACGAGTTCTTCCACTACCTCACGCACGACAAGGGCCGGCATCGCCAGCTCACCAAGTTCGGCACGATCAAGAACCCTGAAGGCATTCGCACGATTGGCGAGATGCCCAACCTCACTGCCGCCATGAAGCGCGCCGGCTGGTCGGACCGCCGCGTCGAGAAGGTCATAGGCGCCAACTGGCTGCGCGTCTTCAAGGACGTGTGGGGAGCCTGAACATGAGCCCGCAACTGCCCATCGCAGCCTCCCTCCAGGCCTGACCCAC
>NZ_JAXOJX010000252.1:0-295 GCF_034427735.1 Azohydromonas lata | reverse complement strand
CTCACACGCACGGGCTCGCTGGCGGTCTCTGACACCGACGCCGGCCAGGACAAGTTCTCCACTACCGTCACCGACACCACCAGCGGCGGCGCCTGGGGTGCACTGACCATCAACGCCGCCGGCACCTGGAGCTACACGGTCGACAACAGCCTGGCTGCGCTGCAAGCGCTCAAGCAAGGTGAAACGCACACCGAGACCTTCACCGTTCAAAGCCTGGACGGCACCGCGACGCAAACCATCACCATCGTCATCACTGGTGTCAACGACGCGGCCACCATCGACGCCGGCACTGACG
>NZ_JAXOJX010000251.1:0-295 GCF_034427735.1 Azohydromonas lata | reverse complement strand
TCCGCAGCTCGACTGCAGCCGCCGCGCCCGCTACCCCGTGCTGGGTGCGAGCTGGCAGCCGCGCGCGGGCATTGCCCACCACGACGCCGTGGCGCGCGGCTTCGCCCGCGCCGCCAGCCGGCTGGGCGTGGACTTGATCGAGAACTGCGAGGTCACGGGGCTGGACGTCCAGGGCGGACGCGTGCTGGGCGTGCAGACCAGCCAGGGCTACGTGAAGGCCGCTCGCGTGGGCTGCGTGGCCGCGGGCCACTCCTCGGTGCTGGCGCGCATGGCCGGGCTGCGCCTGCCGGTGGAA
>NZ_JAXOJX010000250.1:0-295 GCF_034427735.1 Azohydromonas lata | reverse complement strand
CCCGCAACTCGACTGCAGCCGCCGCGCCCGCTACCCCGTGCTGGGTGCGAGCTGGCAGCCGCGCGCGGGCATCGCCCACCACGATGCCGTGGCGCGCGGCTTCGCCCGCGCCGCCAGCCGGCTGGGCGTGGACTTGATCGAGAACTGCGAGGTCACGGGGCTGGACGTGCAAGGCGGACGCGTGCTGGGCGTGCAGACCAGCCAGGGCTACGTGAAGGCCGCTCGCGTGGGCTGCGTGGCCGCGGGCCACTCCTCGGTGCTGGCGCGCATGGCCGGGCTGCGCCTGCCGGTGGAG
>NZ_JAXOJX010000249.1:0-299 GCF_034427735.1 Azohydromonas lata | reverse complement strand
CGCCGGCGGCGTTGATGGTCAGTGCGCCCCAGGCGCCACCGCTGGTGGTGTCGGTGACAGTGGTGAAGAGCTTGTCCTGGCCGGCGTCGGCATCAGAGACAGACAGCGAGCCCGTGCGCGTGAGCTGAATGCCCGGGGTGACGCTATCGGTGTCGGCGTCCTCGGTGAGAGCGGCCTGGGCGTTGGCGCCGTCAGTGCCGGCGTTGATGGTGGCGGCATCGTTGACGCCAGTGATGACGATGGTGACGGTCTGCGTCGCAGTGCCGTCCAGGCTTTGAACGGTGAAGGTCTCGGTGTGG
>NZ_JAXOJX010000248.1:0-301 GCF_034427735.1 Azohydromonas lata | reverse complement strand
GACTTCCAGAAGATCGAGTACCCCAAGCCGGACGGCAAGCTGACCTTCGACCGGCTCTCCTCGGTGTTCGTGAGCAACACCAACCACGAGGAGAACCAGCCCGCGCACCTCACGCTCAAGGACGCGACGGTGCCCGTGCGCATCAACCTGCCGAAGTTCGCCGGGCCGGAAAGCCGCTACTGCCCCGCGGGCGTGTACGAATTCGTGGCGGCCGAGGGCGGCGGCGAGCGCTTGCAGATCAACGCCCAGAACTGCGTGCACTGCAAGACCTGCGACATCAAGGACCCGACGCAGAACATCG
>NZ_JAXOJX010000247.1:0-302 GCF_034427735.1 Azohydromonas lata | reverse complement strand
GCGCCCACGCACTGCTTGATCTGGTCCTCGCGGCCGTCGCGGATCTTGATGACCATGTGCGGGTCGGCGATCTGCGCCCGCGTCATGCCCACCATGTCCACCATGCCCGCGGCCAGCAGCCGCTCGGCCTGCTGCGCGTCGCGGATGCTTTGCGCGTGCATCACCGGGATCTTCACCACGCTCTTGATGCCCGCGGCCAGGTGCACGAAGGGCTCCGGCGGCAGCGCCATGGGCGGCATGCAGTTCGCAAGCGTGTTGTGCGTGTCGGCGCCCGAGCCCACCACGCTCAGGTAGTCGATCAG
>NZ_JAXOJX010000246.1:0-308 GCF_034427735.1 Azohydromonas lata | reverse complement strand
CAGGCGCACCGGTTGCGACAGGCGCACAAGACGTGGGACGAGATCGCAGCCATCGTGGGGCTACACCGCTCCACGGTCATGAGTTGGGTGAACCGCTACCGACTCAATGAGCAGCAGCCCGCAGACGTGGCTTCGACGCGCCGCGGCCGGCTGCTGGGCGACAAGCGCACACTCGGGCTCGAAGACGAGCGACGGCTGCGCGAGCAGATCGTGGGCGGCAGCCCGGCGCGGTTGGGACTGCCCTATGCGCTGTGGAGCCGCAAGGCCGTGCAGGAGGCCATCAAGCTCGACTTTGGTATTGACATGCC
>NZ_JAXOJX010000245.1:0-309 GCF_034427735.1 Azohydromonas lata | reverse complement strand
CACGTCCGCGTCGCTGCGGCTGAGCAACGCCAGCTTCGGCCTGCGCTCGGGCGCGGCCGGCACGACGGCATTTGAGCTGGCCAACGGCACATTGACGGCTAGCGTCGACGGCCTGGGCAACCTCAAGGCCACCTCGGTGGCCGTGCACTACACCGGCACCGCTGGTGCGGTGACGGCCGGCTCGAAGGTGAGCGTTGGCAGCCAGGGCTACACGTTCAGCCAAGCCATCGCCGCCAATACGGTGGCGTTCACGCTCAAGGGCTTCAGCGCCGACATCGCGAACTTCGTGTCGCTGTCTGGCGACCTGGG
>NZ_JAXOJX010000244.1:0-310 GCF_034427735.1 Azohydromonas lata | reverse complement strand
CAAGGAGGGCGATTACCACGGCAGGGTTCGTGACTGGGGTGAAGTCGTAACAAGGTAGCCGTATCGGAAGGTGCGGCTGGATCACCTCCTTTCTAGAGTAAACAGGCACCCTGAAACTCACTTCGGGCGTCCACACTTATCGGCTGTAGGTTCAGCGACGTTCTTTCAAACGAATGAACGCACAGGCAAGTCTGCAAATAGCAGTACGCAGCTTTGCCTGTGCGATCTTTTTGATCGTCGTGCTCTTTAACAATTCATAGAGTCGAATCAGCGTTGCCGCTGGAAAGCACAGCAATGTGCACCGTGCCAG
>NZ_JAXOJX010000243.1:0-316 GCF_034427735.1 Azohydromonas lata | reverse complement strand
CGGCGGCGCGCTGGTGGGCTGCGACGCGGGTTTCCTCAACGCCAGCCGCATCAAGGGCAGCCACGCGGCGATCAAGACCGGCATGCTGTGCGCCGAAAGCGCCTTCGAAGCGCTGCAGGCGGGCAGGAGCGGCGACGAGCTGGCGGCCTACCCCGAAGCCTTCGAGAAGAGCTGGCTGTTCACCGAGCTGCAGCAGGCCAAGAACTTCAAGCAGTGGTTCAAGAAGGGCCGCTCCACCGCCACGCTCATGACCGGCGTGGAGCAGTGGCTGCTGCCCAAGCTGGGCATGAAGAACCCGCCCTGGACCCTGCAGCGC
>NZ_JAXOJX010000242.1:0-316 GCF_034427735.1 Azohydromonas lata | reverse complement strand
GCGCTGCAGGGTCCAGGGCGGGTTCTTCATGCCCAGCTTGGGCAGCAGCCACTGCTCCACGCCAGTCATGAGCGTGGCGGTGGAGCGGCCCTTCTTGAACCACTGCTTGAAGTTCTTGGCCTGCTGCAGCTCGGTGAACAGCCAGCTCTTCTCGAAGGCCTCGGGGTAGGCCGCCAGCTCGTCGCCGCTCCTGCCCGCCTGCAGCGCCTCGAAGGCGCTTTCGGCGCACAGCATGCCGGTCTTGATCGCCGCATGGCTGCCCTTGATGCGGCTGGCGTTGAGGAAACCCGCGTCGCAGCCCACCAGCGCGCCGCCC
>NZ_JAXOJX010000241.1:0-320 GCF_034427735.1 Azohydromonas lata | reverse complement strand
GTCGGCGTGCAGCACCTTGGCCACGCCCTGCACTTGGGCGGCGGCCTGGGCCACGGCGGCGGCGTTCTCGCCGGCCACCAGCACGTGCACCTCGCCACCGCAGGCGGCTGCGGCGGTGACGGTGTTCAAAGTCGCGGCCTTGAGCGCCGCGTTGTCATGTTCGGCAATAACCAATGCCGTCATAGCAATCTCCTGTGTTGCCGCCGGTAGGAGGCCCGCTTGCGGGCCGAACCCGTGGTCGGCTGCAATTCGGCCCGCAAGCGGGCCTCCTACAAATGCCTTGCCTGCGAGGCTCAGATCACCTTGGCTTCGTTCTTGAG
>NZ_JAXOJX010000240.1:0-331 GCF_034427735.1 Azohydromonas lata | reverse complement strand
TTTCAACACGCGGCGCTCCAGCAGGTCGGCCAGCAGCTCGGTGTGGTGCCACACGCGCACCTGGCCGGAGGCCAGGCGCTGCGCCCAGGCGGCGTCGAGCACCGGGTACTCGTTGCGCAGGGCGTGCAGCAGGTGCGGGTCGGCCGTCACGAGGTTGGCGGCCGGGTGCGCGGTGAGCGTGTCTATGAGCTGGCGCGCCAGGCGCTGGTAGCCGGCCTCGTCGCCCAGGCGGCGGGCGACGTCGCCGCAGTCGGTTTCGGCCGCACCCAGCACGGCCGGGACGATACCGCCGGCCTTCATGGACTGCACCAGCGCGCGCAGCGTCTTCTGG
>NZ_JAXOJX010000239.1:0-331 GCF_034427735.1 Azohydromonas lata | reverse complement strand
GCAGAAGACGCTGCGCGCGCTGGTGCAGTCCATGAAGGCCGGCGGCATCGTCCCGGCGGTACTGGGTGCGGCTGAAACCGACTGTGGCGACGTCGCCCGCCGCCTGGGCGACGAGGCCGGCTACCAGCGCCTGGCGCGCCAGCTCATGGACACGCTCACCGCCCACCCGGCCGCCAACCTCGTGACGGCCGACCCGCACCTGCTGCATGCCCTGCGCAACGAGTACCCGGTGCTCGACGCCGCCTGGGCGCAGCGCCTGGCCTCCGGCCAGGTGCGCGTGTGGCACCACACCGAGCTGCTGGCCGACCTGCTGGAGCGCCGCGTGCTCAAG
>NZ_JAXOJX010000238.1:0-335 GCF_034427735.1 Azohydromonas lata | reverse complement strand
AACGTCAACGGCGTGTGGACGGCCAGCTACACCCTCGTGGCCGGCGGCATCGACCTCACCAACCGCAACGTGACGGCCACGGTGACGGACGACGCGGGCAACACCGCGACGGTGGCGGACACGACCAATGCCACGGTGGACAACGTGGCGCCCACGGTGACGGATGCGAACGTCGCCATCACCGGTGCGTCGGGCACGGGCGGCGCCTACAAGATTGGCGACACGGTGACGGCGACGTGGACCAACACGGCTGCCGGAGACAACAACGCCGACATCAGCGGCGTGACGTTCGACTTCAGCGCGTTCGGCGGCGGCACGGCCGTGGCGGCGACCAA
>NZ_JAXOJX010000237.1:0-335 GCF_034427735.1 Azohydromonas lata | reverse complement strand
ACGGCAGGCACCTTCGTGCCGGCGGCGCCCACGTGCACGGGCACGGCCGGCGCCACCGCGCTCACCTGCGCCATCACGTCCATGCCGGCCAACGGCGCGGCCACGGTGCGCATCCCGGTGCGCCTGACGGGCACGCCGGCGGCGGACACGCTGTTCAGCAACACGGCCAGCATCGTCACCAGCGGCACGCTGGACACCAACGGCGGCGGCAACCCGGCCGCGGGCAACAACTTCGCCAGCGGCAGCATCCGCTCGGTGCTGCCCACGGCGGACACGCAAGTCGTCTCCAAGCGCGCGGTGGTGCGCGGCGGCACGGCGGCCCAGGGCCCGGTGCG
>NZ_JAXOJX010000236.1:0-335 GCF_034427735.1 Azohydromonas lata | reverse complement strand
AGCGCGCGGCTGGCGTTCTGCTCCACCAGCAGCACCGTCATGCCCTGCCGGTGCACGTCGTTCACGACCTCGAAGATCTTGTCCACCATGATGGGCGACAGGCCCATGGAGGGCTCGTCCAGGATCAGCAGCTTGGGGCGCGCCATCAGCGCGCGGCCCATGGCCAGCATCTGCTGCTCGCCGCCGCTCATGGTGCCGGCGAGCTGCGCGCGGCGCTCCTTCAGGCGCGGGAACAAGGTGAACACCTTCTCGATGTCGGCCTCGATCTCGCGGTCGTTGCGGATGAACGCGCCCATCTGCAGGTTCTCGGTGATGGTCATGCGCGTGAAGGTGCC
>NZ_JAXOJX010000235.1:0-338 GCF_034427735.1 Azohydromonas lata | reverse complement strand
CTGGCCACGGCCTACTACCTGGCCAAGAACCACAAGGTGGGCCGCATCGCGGTGCTGGAGAAGGGCTACCTGGGCGGGGGCAACACGGCGCGCAACACCACCATCGTGCGCTCCAACTACCTGTGGGACGAGGCCGCGTTCATCTATGAGCACGCGATGAAGCTGTGGGAGGGCCTGACCGAGGACCTCAACTTCAACGTGATGTTCAGCCAGCGCGGCGTGTTCAACCTGGGCCACACGCTGCAGGACATGCGCGACATCGAGCGCCGCGTCAACGCCAACCGGCTCCAAGGCATCGATGCCCAGGTGCTCAACGCCGCGGAAGTCCAGGAGAAGAT
>NZ_JAXOJX010000234.1:0-347 GCF_034427735.1 Azohydromonas lata | reverse complement strand
GGTACACGGGGACCAGTGCGTCCGTGGCGGCCGGCACCAAGGTCAGCGTCGGCAGCCAGAGCTACACGTTCAGCCAGGCCATTGCCGCCAACACGGTGGCCTTCAGCCTCAAGGGCTTCAGCGCTGACATCGCCAACTTCGTGTCGCTGTCCGGCGACCTGGGCTTTGCCAAGACGGGCACGGACATCGTGGCCGTGGGCTCCAACGTGACGGCTGCGCTGAGCGCCGGTACGTCGGCTTCGCTGCGCTTGAGCAACGCCAGCTTCGGCCTGCGCTCGGGCGCGGCCGGCACGACGGCGTTCGAGCTGGCCAACGGCACGCTGACGGCCAGCGTCGATGGCCTTGGC
>NZ_JAXOJX010000233.1:0-347 GCF_034427735.1 Azohydromonas lata | reverse complement strand
TATTGAGCCGGCAGTAATGTTCTTGAAATCTTGCCGCGTCATGATCACCGCGGTGATGAAGGTAATGGACATGAGGTCGCTGTCGCGCGAGGCACGACACGAGAGGCGCGCGCAGGTCATTCGGCTGCGTGAGGCGGAGCACACCTACGACGAGATCGCAGCGCTTACGGGCCTGAGTCGTACGGGCGTGTTCGACATCTGCAAGCGCCACGCGGCCAAGGGTGCTCAAGCACTGCACGATGGCGAGTGCGGGCGCAAGGTCGGCGAGCACCGCCGGCTCGACGCCAGCCAGGAGGATGAGGTGCAACGCCTGATTGCCGACAAGACACCGGACCAGTTGAAGATGA
>NZ_JAXOJX010000232.1:0-350 GCF_034427735.1 Azohydromonas lata | reverse complement strand
TGGGCACGTCGGCGTCGCTGCGGCTGAGCAACGCCAGCTTCGGCCTGCGCTCGGGCGCGGCCGGCACCACGGCATTCGAGCTGGTCAACGGGACGCTGACAGCTACTGTCGATGGCCTGGGCAACCTCAAGGCCACGTCCGTGGCCGTGCGGTACACGGGGACCAGTGCGTCCGTGGCCGCTGGCAGCAAGGTCAGCGTCGGCAGCCAGAGCTACACGTTCAGCCAGACGATCGCTGCCAACACGGTGGCGTTCACGCTCAAGGGCTTCTCGGCCGACATCGCGAACTTCGTGTCGCTGTCCGGCGACCTGGGCTTCGCCAAGACGGGCACCGACATCGTGGCCGTGGGG
>NZ_JAXOJX010000231.1:0-356 GCF_034427735.1 Azohydromonas lata | reverse complement strand
GTTGGTGACGGTGGAGATGACCGACAAGCCATGGCGCTTGTTGTTCACACGCACCACCGGCGTCTGCCCCTTGGGAGCAAAGCCGCGGCCACGCACGTCATCACTGCGCAGCCCGCTTTCGTCTCCCCAGTGGATCTCAGCGCCTTCGGCCTTGGCGCGCGTGGCGACGACGGGGTAGTCCTCTTGCAGCCACTTGCGCACGGCCGCGGGCGACTGCTCGTAGGCCTTCTTCATGGGCTTTTGGGGCGTGAAGCCCCAGCGTGACAGGTACAGCCCCATCGTGCGCACGGGCAGCCGGATGCCAAAGCGCTGCTCGATGAGTTGTGCCACTGCTTGGCGCGTCCACAGCGCGTAGA
>NZ_JAXOJX010000230.1:0-356 GCF_034427735.1 Azohydromonas lata | reverse complement strand
GAGATGGCCATGAGGAAGCGGTCGGTGCCGGCCACGCCCACGGGGGCGTTGAGCGCCACGACTTCCTGGCCCTTCTCGGCGATGTACTTGGCGGTCTTCTCGCTGCAATACTCCTGGAAGACGATGGTGGCCTTGGCGTTGAGCGCGGCTTCGACTTCAGCCTTGGTGGTGCCGCCTTCGTACATGCGGAACTCGCCGTCGGTGGGCGTGTTCCACACTTCGGAGGGGTCGCAGATGATGTTCACCTGCACGCCGAAGAGGTCGAAAATGCGGCGCACTTCCTTCATGTTGCCCACGACGAAGCCGTCGAAGCCACCGATGAAGTTGATGCTGTCGTTGGGGGTGCGCACCAGCGG
>NZ_JAXOJX010000229.1:0-358 GCF_034427735.1 Azohydromonas lata | reverse complement strand
GCGCGCCTTCGAGGACGTGCTCATGTACGAGGGCGTGATCACGCACTACCTGCCCAAGGGGCCGGAGGGCGAAAAAGGCATCGACGTCTGGTTGGCCCTGGAAGCGTTCGAGATGGCGATCTACAAGCGCTACGACGTGCTGGCGCTGATCGCGGGCGACGGCGACTTCGTGCCCCTGGCGCGCAAGCTCAACACCCTGGGCACGCGCGTGATGCTGCTGGGCTGGGATTTCAGCTTCTCCGACAGCGCGGGCAACCTGCGCGAGATGAAGACATCCCAGCTGCTCTACGGCGAGGTGCCCTACGCGCTGCGCATGGCCGAAGTCATGGATGCGTCGCGCGAAGGCGGTGATCCGGCC
>NZ_JAXOJX010000228.1:0-358 GCF_034427735.1 Azohydromonas lata | reverse complement strand
ACCCAGCACGATCATGGCCACGATCATGATGGACTCCATCAGCGAGAAGGATTCCGGCGAGATGAAACCCTGGAAGGCCGCGAACATGGAGCCCGACACGCCGCCGAAGGTGGCGCCCATGGCGAAGGCCAGGAGCTTCATGTTGCGCACGTTGATGCCCATGGCCTTGGCGGCGATGTCATCTTCACGAATCGCCATCCAGGCGCGGCCGATGCGGGAGTTCTCCAGACGGTGGCAGATGATGACCGTCAGCACCACCAGCGCCAGGAACAGGTAGTAGTACAGCGCCACGGGGGCGATGGTGTAGTCGCCGATCATCAACGGCTTGCCGAAGCTGAAGCCGAAGAAGTGCATGGGG
>NZ_JAXOJX010000227.1:0-358 GCF_034427735.1 Azohydromonas lata | reverse complement strand
GCCCAGCACGATCATGGCCACGATCATCACGGACTCCATCAGCGAGAAGGATTCCGGCGAGATGAAGCCTTGGAAGGCGGCGAACATGGAGCCCGACACGCCGCCGAAGGTGGCGCCCATGGCGAAGGCCAGCAGCTTCATGTTGCGCACGTTGATGCCCATGGCCTTGGCGGCGATGTCGTCTTCGCGGATGGCCATCCAGGCGCGGCCGATGCGGCTGTTTTCCAGGCGGTGGCAGATCACCACGGTCATGACGACCAGCGCCAGGAACAGGTAGTAGTACAGCGTCACCGGGGCGATCGTGAAATCGCCAATCGTCAACGGCTTGCCGAAGCTGAAGCCGAAGATGTGCATCGGA
>NZ_JAXOJX010000226.1:0-364 GCF_034427735.1 Azohydromonas lata | reverse complement strand
ACGACAAAAAGTCACTGCGAAAAGCATACGGGTGAGGGTCTGTAGCTCAGTCGGTTAGAGCACCGTCTTGATAAGGCGGGGGTCGTTGGTTCGAATCCAACCAGACCCACCAGCGCCTGGTAGAAGTTGATAAGGCCGGGGGATTAGCTCAGCTGGGAGAGCACCTGCTTTGCAAGCAGGGGGTCGTCGGTTCGATCCCGTCATCCTCCACCAAGTCCACGCAGTATTTTTTGATCGCACATGCAAGTGAGCCAAGGCTCTTTTGCATGTGCGATCAAGCAATTGATCGGCTGTCGTTCTTTAACAATTCATAGAGTCGAATCAGCGTTGCCGGCGGAAAGCGTAGAAATACGCACCGTGCCGT
>NZ_JAXOJX010000225.1:0-367 GCF_034427735.1 Azohydromonas lata | reverse complement strand
TAGCGGAATGGCGGAAAGCCTGGGCGTGGAGATCTTCCCCGGCTTCGCCGCCGCCGAGGTGCTCTACGCCGAGGACGGCCGCGTGCGCGGCATCGCCACGGGCAACTTGGGGCTGGCCAAGGATGGCGAGCCCACGGACAATTTTCAACTGGGCATGGAGCTGTGCGGCAAGTACACGGTCTTTGCCGAAGGCTCGCGCGGCCACTTGGGCAAGCAGCTCATAGAGCGCTTCTCGCTGGACGCCGGCAAGAACCCGCAAAGCTACGGCATAGGCCTGAAAGAGCTGTGGGAAGTGCCTGCGGCCAATCACAAGCCCGGCCTGGTGGTGCACACCGCGGGCTGGCCGCTGCAGCCCGACACCTACGGT
>NZ_JAXOJX010000224.1:0-370 GCF_034427735.1 Azohydromonas lata | reverse complement strand
GGCGCCCAGCACGATGCCCGCGACCGCCGCGACCGCGGCAGCCAAGGGCACGATGAGCCAGATGGGCAGGTGCAGGCCGTCCGGGAACATGGCCGCAAAGGCGGGGAAGTTCTCCGACAGGTGCGGCGATGCCAGCAGCGCGTAGAGGTAAGCGCCCACGGCGTAGAAGGCGACGTAGCCCAGGTCCAGCAGGCCGGCGTAGCCGACCACGATGTTCAGGCCCAGCGCCAGCATCACGTACAGCAGGGCCAGCGCCATGATGCGCACCCAGCCCTGGCCGAACTCCTGCGCCACCAGCGGCAGCGCGATCAGCGCCACGGCCGACAGCAGGAAGAGGACTAGCTTGTTCTTCATGTGTTTCTCCCCTGTG
>NZ_JAXOJX010000223.1:0-371 GCF_034427735.1 Azohydromonas lata | reverse complement strand
GGCGCCCGTGACCTTGGCGTCGCCGGCCATGGCCAGTGCGCCGCCGCGGGCGTCGATGGACACCGTGCCCGTGCCGGCCGTGCTCACGTCCACACCCGTGGCCGTGGCGCTGCCCAGCAGCACGCTGCCCGCGGCCTTGAGCGTGACGTGGCCCGTGGCGCTGGCGATGTCGCCGTTGACGATCACGTCACCGCTCGTGGCCTGCAACAGGATGGAACCCGTGCCCGCCGCGCTCACCGCCACGCCGGCCACGCCGGCCACGCCGGCGATGCCGTCGTTGGCCGTGCCGTCGTTCAGCGTCACCGTGCCGCTGGCCACCAACACGATGTGGCCGTTGTTCAGCGACACCAGGTCCGACTGCGCCGCGTCGT
>NZ_JAXOJX010000222.1:0-373 GCF_034427735.1 Azohydromonas lata | reverse complement strand
TGCGCCCAGCACGATGCCGGCCACGGCCGCCACGGCGGCGGCCAGCGGGACGACGAGCCAGATGGGCAGGTGCAGCCCCTCGGGGAACATCGCGGCAATGGCCGGGAAGTTCTCGGCCAGGTGCGGCGAAGCCAGCAGCGCGTACAGGTAGGCGCCCACGGCGTAGAAGGCGACGTAGCCCAGGTCCAGCAGGCCGGCGTAGCCGACCACGATGTTCAGGCCCAGCGCCAGCATCACGTACAGCAGCGCCAGCGCCGCAATGCGCACCCAGCCCTGGCCGAAGCCTTGCGCCACCAGCGGCAGCGCCAGCAGCGCGACCGCGGCGAGCAGAAACAGGACAAGCTTGTTTTTCATGGTTTGTGTTCTCCTGCGT
>NZ_JAXOJX010000221.1:0-384 GCF_034427735.1 Azohydromonas lata | reverse complement strand
CAGGCGCAGCGCGTCGTAGATGGCGCCGTGGATGTTGTGCATCGACACGCCGTCGCCGATGCGGAACAGGGCGAACTTGCCGGCGCCCAGCGGTTGCGAGAGCACCGGCTGGGGCTGCGAGGCGTACAGCGCGTCGATGTCGGTCTGGCCGTGGTTGAGCGAGCGCTCCTTGAGCTGCCAGTACAGCGACTCGTTGGGGCGTATGCCGTTCTCCACCACCACCTGGTCCACCACGCGCTCCTCCTGCACGTCGGTGTACTCGTTGCGCAGCACGGCGATGAGCTTGTCGCCTTCGCGGTACACCTTGTCCAGCCAGTGGTTGGGCGTGAGGATGACGCCCTGCGCGTACATGCGCCGGTAGAAGATGGGGAAGGTGGTGCCGCC
>NZ_JAXOJX010000220.1:0-398 GCF_034427735.1 Azohydromonas lata | reverse complement strand
TTCGGCCCAGGGCGAGAACACCTTGCTTGGCGGGGCGGGCAACGACTCCCTGTACGCCATGGGGCGCTCGCTGGTGTTGGACGGTGGCGATGGCGATGACTACCTCAATGCCGACGGCAACACGGGCAGCGGGGCGCTGAGTGTGGCCACGCTCAGTGGCGGCAACGGCAACGACGTGCTGCAAGCCAGCCAGTTCAGCGACGTGCTGCTGCAAGGTGGCGAAGGCAACGACTCCCTGAGTGCCTCCAATCCCACCAGCGCCACGCTGCAAGGCGGCGAGGGCGACGACACGCTGAACCTGAGCCTTAACAATTACATCAGCGCCGACACGAAGTCGGTGTATCTGCTGGAGGGTGGCGAGGGCGCCGACACCCTCAACGTCTCGGGCTACTCCTACA
>NZ_JAXOJX010000219.1:0-406 GCF_034427735.1 Azohydromonas lata | reverse complement strand
CCTTCCCGCTGCTGGCCGTGCCCTTCTTCATGCTGGCCGGCGAGATCATGAACGTGGGCGGCCTGTCGGCGCGCATCGTGAAGCTGGCGCTGACCCTCGTGGGCCACAAGCGCGGCGGCCTGGGCTTCGTGGCGATCCTGGCCGCGTGCATGCTGGCGGCGCTGTCCGGCTCGGCGGTGGCCGACACCGCGGCGCTCGCTTCGCTGCTGCTGCCCATGATGGTCCGCGCGGGCCATGACAAGGCCAAGAGCGGCGGCCTCATCGCCTCGGCCGGCATCATCGCGCCCATCATTCCGCCGTCCATCGGCTTCGTGATCTTCGGCGTCTCGGCCAACGTCTCGATTTCCAAGCTGTTCCTGGCCGGCATCGTCCCCGGCATCCTGATGGGTGCGTCCATCGCCATCGC
>NZ_JAXOJX010000218.1:0-419 GCF_034427735.1 Azohydromonas lata | reverse complement strand
ACGAAGGCCAGCGCCAGCATCGCGAAGAACGCCGTCCAGCTCTCGGTGGCCATGAACAGCAGGCCCAGGCCGATGGTGGACAGGCCCAGCACCAGGTTGAGCATGTGCTGGCCCGGGAACACCACCGGCGCGCCCTTGAAGAGGCGGAACTTGTACTTGCCCGAGAGCTTGCCGAAGGCGATGACGGAGCCGGAGAAGGTGATGGCGCCGATGGCCGCCCCCAGGAACAGCTCCAGCCGGTTGCCCGCCGGGATCTCGCCGCCCTTGGCCGTGATGCCGAAGGCCCAGGGCTCGGCCACGGCGGCCACGGCGATGAACACCGCGGCCATGCCGATCATGGAGTGCATGAAGGCCACGAGCTCGGGCATCTTGGTCATCTGCACCCGCTTGGCCATGACGGTGCCGGCGGTGCCGCCGGC
>NZ_JAXOJX010000217.1:0-437 GCF_034427735.1 Azohydromonas lata | reverse complement strand
CGGTTAGGCCAACTACTTCTGGCAGAACCCGCTCCCATGGTGTGACGGGCGGTGTGTACAAGACCCGGGAACGTATTCACCGCGGCAAGCTGATCCGCGATTACTAGCGATTCCGACTTCACGCAGTCGAGTTGCAGACTGCGATCCGGACTACGACCGGTTTTCTGGGATTGGCTCCCCCTCGCGGGTTGGCAGCCCTCTGTACCGGCCATTGTATGACGTGTGTAGCCCTACCCATAAGGGCCATGAGGACCTGACGTCATCCCCACCTTCCTCCGGTTTGTCACCGGCAGTCCCATTAGAGTGCCCTTTCGTAGCAACTAATGGCAAGGGTTGCGCTCGTTGCGGGACTTAACCCAACATCTCACGACACGAGCTGACGACGGCCATGCAGCACCTGTGTCCAGATTCTCTTTCGAGCACTTCCACATCTCTGC
>NZ_JAXOJX010000216.1:0-438 GCF_034427735.1 Azohydromonas lata | reverse complement strand
GGAGCCCGTGCGCACGTGGCGGCCCACCATCACGTTTTCCAGCGCCGTCATCTCGGGGAAGAGGCGGATGTTCTGGAAGGTGCGGGCAATGCCGGCCTTGGCCACCTCGTGCACCGCCGCCGGCTTGTAGGGCGCGCCGCCCAGCTCGAACGTGCCGGTGTCGGGCGTGTACAGGCCGGTGATGACGTTGAAGAAGGTGGTCTTGCCGGCGCCGTTGGGGCCGATCAGCCCATAGACCTGGCCCGCGTGGATGTCGATGCCCACGTCGGAGAGCGCCTGCAGGCCGCCGAAGCGCTTGCTCACGCCGCTGACTTTCAACACGGAGTTGCTCATGCCGTGCGCTCCTTGGTGACCGTGGCGGAAGACTTGCCGGCATCGGCCGGCGCCGGGGCGGCCTTGCCGTGCTCAGGCGGCGGCCAGATGCCACGGGGGCGCGAG
>NZ_JAXOJX010000215.1:0-448 GCF_034427735.1 Azohydromonas lata | reverse complement strand
ACAAGTTCTCCACCACCGTCACCGACACCACCAGCGGCGGCGCCTGGGGCGCGCTGACCATCAACGCTGCCGGCACTTGGAGCTACACGGTCGACAACAGCCTGGCCGCGCTGCAGGCGCTTAAGGCAGGCGAGACGCACACCGAGACCTTCTCGGTGGCTAGCCTGGACGGCACTGCGACGCAGACCGTCACCATCGTCATCACTGGCGTCAACGACGCCGCCACCATCAACGCAGGCACCGACGGCGCCAATGCCCAGGCCGCGCTGACTGAAGACGCCGACACCGACACCCTCACGCCGGGCATTCAGCTCACGCGCACGGGCTCGTTGGCGATCTCTGACGCCGACACCGGCCAGAACAAGTTCTCCACCACCGTCTCCGACACCACCAGCGGCGGCGCCTGGGGCACGCTGACCATCAACGCCGCCGGCGCCTGGAGCTACTC
>NZ_JAXOJX010000214.1:0-449 GCF_034427735.1 Azohydromonas lata | reverse complement strand
GTAGGCCGGGCAGGCCGCCTCGCACTTGCCGCACTGCACGCAGGCGTCGAAGGACAGCAGGCGGTTCCAGGGCAGGTCCGCGGGCTTGGTGGCGCCGGGCAGGTCGCTGCCGAGCTTCACCGGCTTGAGCGCACTGGCCTGCCGCTGCGCGGTGGGGCCGACGCCCTGCTCCTTGAAACGCTCGGGGCGCGGGTGCAGGCCCAGGTGCAGCAGCCCGGCGATGGCGTGCTTCATGGGGCCGGCCAGGCCCACGCCCAAGGCCAGCTCGGCCGCGCCGGCGCCCAGGGCCAGCACGCACAGCGCGGCCCACCAGGGGGCGATCTGGTCGTACCACAGCGCGCCCACGGCCAGGGCGCCCAGGCCGGCGGCACCGGCGCCCAGCGTCCAGGGCAGGCGGTTCCAGGGGCCGCGCGAGACGCGCGCGGCCACGGCGGGCTGGCGGCGGCGCC
>NZ_JAXOJX010000213.1:0-449 GCF_034427735.1 Azohydromonas lata | reverse complement strand
AACGCCGTCGCCAGCCCGCCGTGGCCGCGCGCGTCTCGCGCGGCCCCTGGAACCGCCTGCCCTGGACGCTGGGCGCCGGTGCCGCCGGCCTGGCGGCGCTGGCCGTGGGCGCGCTGTGGTACGACCAGATCGCTCCCTGGTGGGCCGCGCTGTGCGTGCTGGCCCTGGGCGCCGGCGCGGCCGAGCTGGCCCTGGGCGTGGGCCTGGCCGGCCCCATGAAGCACGCCATCGCCGGGCTGCTGCACCTGGGCCTGCACCCGCGCCCCGAGCGTTTCAAGGAGCAGGGCGTCGGCCCCACCGCGCAGCGCCAGGCCAGCGCCTTGAAGCCGGTGAAGCTCGGCAGCGACCTGCCCGGCGCCACCAAGCCCGCGGACCTGCCCTGGAACCGCCTGCTGTCCTTCGACGCCTGCGTGCAGTGCGGCAAGTGCGAGGCGGCCTGCCCGGCCTAT
>NZ_JAXOJX010000212.1:0-464 GCF_034427735.1 Azohydromonas lata | reverse complement strand
CCGCGCATGTCGAAGCCCGCCTCGCCGGCCAGCAGCAGCCAGTCCGCGCGCTGGCCCTTGCCCTTTTCCACCACGGGCAGGCCCAGGTCGGCGGCCCAGTGGTAGCGGGCCGACAGCGGGTAGCGGCCCTGCGTGTCGGTCTCGCGCAGCGCGGACAGCACCTCGGAGCCCTTGTTGGGCACCGTGCCGCCCACGAGCGTGAGGCTGCGGCGCAGGTCCACCACCAGGTCCACGTGCTCGATCAGCATCGGGCAGGCCTGCACGCAGGCGCGGCACGTGGTGCAGCTCCACAGCGTCTCGGCGTCGATCAGGCCCGGCACCACGGGCTGGTTGGGGGCGCCGGCATGGCGGCCCACGTCCTTGCCCGGGTACGGGTTGCCGTGGTAGCGGGCGTCGCTGCCGCCGGCCATGCCGGTGACGAGGTCCTGGATCAACTTCTTGGGGTTCAGGGGCTGGCCCGCGGC
>NZ_JAXOJX010000211.1:0-481 GCF_034427735.1 Azohydromonas lata | reverse complement strand
CGGTGGCAGGTAGAACAGCTCGATGTCGTCCTTCCTGGCCTGCGCCCACTGCCGTACTTTTTCGGCGCGGTGCACGGCCAGGTTGTCCACGATGAGAAACACTTTGGCCGGCGAGTCGTGCACCACATCGGCCATAAAGTCGATGAAGCGCTCGGCGTTGATGGCGCCATCATGAAAGCCAAAGCGCAGCAGGCCCTGGTTGGTAAGCGCCGAGATCATCGTGATGCCGGGCGTAGGGCGCCGTGCAGCGTGCTCGATCACGGGCGTGTGGCCTTTGGGTGCATAGCCGCGCAGCCAGGCCGTATCCTGGCGCACGGCCGTCTCATCCGCCCAATGCACCAGGGCCCTTTCGACCTTGGCACGCCGCACAATGGTTGGATACTCAACCTCCAGCCATTGCCGAACTTGCTCGGGTCGCTGCTCCAGCGCCCGCTTGGCTGGGCGCTGCGGCGTGAAGCCCCAGCGCCTCAAGTACTCGCCC
>NZ_JAXOJX010000210.1:0-489 GCF_034427735.1 Azohydromonas lata | reverse complement strand
TGAGCCCGTGCGCACGTGGCGGCCCACCATCACGTTTTCCAGCGCCGTCATCTCGGGAAAGAGGCGGATGTTCTGGAAGGTGCGGGCAATGCCGGCCTTGGCCACCTCGTGCACCGCCGCCGGCTTGTAGGGCGCGCCGCCCAGCTCGAACGTGCCGGTGTCGGGCGTGTACAAACCGGTGATGACGTTGAAGAAGGTGGTCTTGCCGGCGCCGTTGGGGCCGATCAGCCCATAGACCTGGCCGGCGCGGATGTCGATACCCACATCGGAGAGCGCCTGCAGGCCGCCGAAGCGCTTGCTCACGCCGCTGACTTTCAACACGGAGTTGCTCATGCCGTGCGCTCCTTGGAAATGGTGCCGGAGGTGGCGGTGGACCTGCCCTTGGACGAAGCGGAAGCCGTGGCGGTTGCGGCAGCACCGGTCGAGCCAGCCGGCGACGGCGCGGCCTTGCCGTGCTCAGGCGGCGGCCAGATGCCGCGGGGGCGCGAC
>NZ_JAXOJX010000209.1:0-492 GCF_034427735.1 Azohydromonas lata | reverse complement strand
TGTCCACCACGGCATTGCTCGTGTCCGCCATCGTCGTCACGTTGCCCGCGTCGTCCGTCACCGTCACCGACACGTTGCGATTCGTGGCGTCGATGCTGTCGGCCACCAGGGTGTACGTCGCCGTCCACACCCCGTTGACGTTGCTCGCCGCCACGGCAGCCCCGCCGCCGAACGCGCTGAAATCGAACGTCACCCCGCTGATGGTGTCGGCGTTGGCGTCTCCTGCCGTGTTGGTCCACGTCGCCGTGACCGTGTCGCCGAGCTTGAAGGCGCCACCCGTGCCCGCTGCGCCGGTGATGTTCACGTTCGCGTCCGTCACCGTGGGCGCCACGTTGTCCACCGTGGCGTCGCTCGTGTCCGCCGTCGTCGTGGTGTTGCCCGCGTCGTCCGTCACCGTGGCCGTCACGTTGCGGCCCGTGGCGTCGATGCTGCCTGCCACGAGGGTGTACGTCGCCGTCCACACGCCGTTGCTGTTCGTCGCCGCCACGGCCG
>NZ_JAXOJX010000208.1:0-500 GCF_034427735.1 Azohydromonas lata | reverse complement strand
AGCGCGCAGCACCTGGCCCATGGCGGCGGTGCCGGAGAGGGTCACGCTGCCCGTGGGCGCGTCGTTGGCGTTGTCCACCGCCGCGGTGGCCGCACTGGTGCGGCTTTCGGCATGGCCGAACTGGTCCACGTAGGACGCGCGCACCGTGAGGCCCTTGCCCACGTCGGCCTGCGTGAGCGTGTAGCGCTCGCCCGTGGCGCCTTCGATGGCCTGGCCATCGCGCAGCCACTGGTAGGTAACGGTGCCCAGGCCATCCTGGTCGCGCAAGTCGTTGGACGCCTTGAGCGTTTCACCCTGCGCGACCTTGCCGGTGATGGTCACGCTGCCCGTGGGCGCGTCGTTGGCGTTGGAGACCGCGATGCTGAGCTGGACGTCGGCGGTATTGCCCGCGGCGTCGGTGAGGCGCACGGTGATGCGGTGTGCGCCAGCCTGCTCGAAGTCGAACGATGCACCGGCGGCAACGCTGAGCTGGCCCGTTGCGGCATCGATCACGAAGCGGC
>NZ_JAXOJX010000207.1:0-513 GCF_034427735.1 Azohydromonas lata | reverse complement strand
TAGCGTGAAGCTGGTCGTACCGGTGCTGCGGTTGCCCGCCGCATCCGTGCTCGACAGCGTCACCGCCTTCAGGCCATCGCCGCCCAGCGCGAGCTGCCCTTCCACCGGCGTGGCGCTGTCCGTGTCCACGGTCCACGTGCCGTTGGCACCGGCCGTGACCTGGTAGGTCGCGCCGCCCACGCTTACGCGCACCGTGCTGCCGGCCTCGGCCGTGCCCGAGAGCACCGGCGTGGCGTCGTTGGTCAACGCGGCGGAGGTCAGCGCAGGCGCCGTCGGCGCCGTGGCGTCCAGCGTGAAGCTGGCCGTACCGGTGCTGCGGTTGCCCGCCGCATCCGTGCTCGACAGCGACACCGCCTTCAGGCCATCGCCGCCCAGCGCGAGCTGCCCTTCCACCGGCGTGGCGCTGTCCGTGTCCACGGTCCACGTGCCGTTGGCACCGGCCGTGACCTGGTAGGTCGCGCCGCCCACGCTCACGCGCACCGTGCTGCCGGCTTCGGCGGTGCCCGAGAGCAC
>NZ_JAXOJX010000206.1:0-517 GCF_034427735.1 Azohydromonas lata | reverse complement strand
TGAAGACATCCTGAACCGGTTGCCCCCAGACAGCGGGCTGCCTGCCGAGCCCGAAATGTGGTCGCAGTGGCAACAAGGATTGAGTGTGCGTATTACCCTGCGCAAGGATCCCAAGCGGTTGCGCATGCTGCTGATCATGGACAACTTGGCAGGCCACCTCACCCCGAGCTTCGTGGGCTGGCTGTTCGACCACGGCGTCATGCCGCTGTATACCCCCGTAGGCGGATCATGGCTCAACCTGAGCGAGTCGATGCAACACATCCTGGTGCAGCGAGCTCTGGCCGGGCAGGATCTACACATGCCTGAACAGATCATCTTCAACTTGGAGCAAGCTGCACGAGCCTGGAACAAAAATCCAACGCCATTTACCTGGGGCGGCCGGCGACATGTGCGTCGGCAACGAGCACGGGAGCGCATGCATCGGCTGGCCGCATCAGGAGCATGCGTCCTTCGGCCGCTGCGTCGCTCACGAGCAGCAGTGGCTCAATGGCAAAAGGCGTGGCGAACGCCCCACTAG
>NZ_JAXOJX010000205.1:0-539 GCF_034427735.1 Azohydromonas lata | reverse complement strand
GGGAAGAACACCATCAGGAACATGACGATGAACTGCGCCGTCATGAACGGGATCACGCCGCGGGTGACCTCGTCCATCTTCATGCGGCCCACGCCGGCCACGACGTTGAGCACGGTGCCCACGGGCGGCGTGATCAGGCCGATGGCGTTGTTGATGATGAACAGCACGCCGAAGTAGACGGGGTCGATCCCGGCCTGCTTGATCACCGGCATCAGCACCGGCGTGAGGATCAGGATGGTGGGCGTCATGTCCATGGCCGTGCCCACGGCCATCACCAGCACCATGATGGCGATCAGCAGCAGCGTCTGGTTGCCCATGAAGGGCTCCAGCAGGCTGATCATCTGGCTCGGAATGTCCGCCACGGTGATCAGCCACGCAGACACCATCGCCGCGGCCACCAGGAACATGATCACGGCGGTGGTCTTGGCCGCGCTCACGAACACCTCGTAGAGCTGCTTGATGCTCATCTCGCGGTAGATGAGCATGGACACCAGCAGCGCGTAGACGGCGGCCACCACGGCGGCCTCGGTCGGGGTGAA
>NZ_JAXOJX010000204.1:0-541 GCF_034427735.1 Azohydromonas lata | reverse complement strand
CTCGGTGGTGAGCGATGCGGCGCAGTCGGACCTGGTGTCGCTGAACAACGGCCACATCGTGCTGGTGGCTGGCGGCACGGTGACGCTGGGCGACGGCACGGCCAACGACGGCATCGCCGGCGTGGCCGGCACGGCGGTGAGCGCCGCCGGCACGGGCTCCATCCTGGTGCAGGCCACGAGCGGTGACGTGATCGTCAACAGCGACATCACCAGCGCCACGGGCCACGTCACGCTCAAGGCTGCGGGCAGCGTGCTGCTGGGCAGCGCCACGGCCACAGGCGTGGACGTGAGCACGGCCGGCACGGGCACAGTGTCCATCGACGCGCGCGGCGGCGCGCTGGCCATGGCCGGCGACGCCAAGATCGCGGGCGCCAGCGCACGGCTGCATGCGGCGAGCACGGTCACCGTGGGCAACGTCACGGCCACCAGCGTCAGCCTGGTGGCCGACACGGGTGCCATCGTCAACGCCGCAGGCAGCACGAAGAACGTTTCCGCGACGACCCTGCGGCTGCAGGCCGGCGGTGCCATCGGTACGGCCACA
>NZ_JAXOJX010000203.1:0-580 GCF_034427735.1 Azohydromonas lata | reverse complement strand
CTTTGGCGGCGGCAGCGCCGTGGCGGCGACGAACGTCAACGGCGTGTGGACGGCGAGCTACACCCTCGTGGCCGGCGGCATCGACCTCACCAGCCGCAACGTGACGGCGACGGTGACGGACGACGCGGGCAACACCACGACGGCGGTTGACACGAGCAACGCCACGGTGGACAACGTGGCGCCCACGGTGACCGACACGCGCATCGCCATCAGCGGCGGCAGCGGTGCGGGTGGGGCCTACAAGATCGGCGACACGGTCACGGCCACGTGGACCAACACGGCCCAAGGCGACAACAACGCCGACATCAGCGGCGTGACGTTCGACTTCAGCGCCTTTGGCGGCGGCAGTGCCGTGGCGGCGACGAATAGCAACGGCGTGTGGACGGCGACGTACACCCTCGTGGCGGGCAGCATCGACACGACGAGCCGCAACGTGACGGCCACGGTGACGGACGACGCGGGCAACACCGCGACGGCGGCCGACACGACCAATGCCACGGTGGACAACGTGGCGCCCACGGTGAGCGACGGGAACATCGGCATCAGCGGCGCCACGGGCACGGGCGGCGCGTTCAAGATC
>NZ_JAXOJX010000202.1:0-583 GCF_034427735.1 Azohydromonas lata | reverse complement strand
CGAAGTAGTAGCCCGAGACGTTGAGGGTGTCGGCGCCCTCGCCACCCTCCAGCAGATACACCGACTTCGTGTCGGCGCCGATGTAATTGTTGAGGCTCAGGTTCAGCGTGTCGTCGCCCTCGCCGCCTTGCAGCGTGGCGCTGGTGGGATTGGAGGCACTCAGGGAGTCGTTGCCTTCGCCACCTTGCAGCAGCACGTCGCTGAACTGACTGGCTTGCAGCACGTCGTTGCCGTTGGCACTGAGGTAGTCATCGCCATCGCCACCGTCCAACACCAGCGAGCGCCCCATGGCGGACAGGGAGTCGTTGCCCGCCCCGCCAAGCAAGGTGTTCTCGCCCTGGGCCGAATTCACGTACAGCCAATCGTTGCCCTCGCCGCCGTCGAGCACGTTGGCGCCCTGGTCGTCGCTGAGCTGGTCGTTGCCCGCGCCGCCCAGCAGCGTGTCGTTGCCGAAGCCGCCCTCCAGCGTGTCATTGCCCTCGCCGCCCAGCAGCGAGTCGTTGCCCGCCAGGCCGTTGAGGGCGTCGTTGCCCAGGCCGCCGTCTATCGTGTCGTTGCCGAAGCCGCCGCTCAGCACGTCGCC
>NZ_JAXOJX010000201.1:0-622 GCF_034427735.1 Azohydromonas lata | reverse complement strand
GTGAACACCGACGTGTCCTCGCCCATCGCGCAGCGCTCGGAGCTCACCGTGGCCGAGGACGTGCAGGCCCTCATGCGCGCGCTGCTCACGCTGGTGCGTGGCGGGCGCGCGTCCCATGCGGCCGGCGACAAGGCCGCTTCCTCATCCAAGAGCCTGGAGATGGCGTGATGACCGCTTCCGTCACCGTTCTCGTGAGCGTGCGCGTGGACCCCACCAGCGGCCGCGCCACGCGCAGCCGCGCCGACGCCGCGGGCGTCGCCCTGGCGCAAAAGGCGCTGGGCACGGGCCGCGAACCGTCGCTGTGCACCGTGGGCCACATGCCTGCCGGCGTGGCGCGCGACTACCTGGCCCAGGGCGTGAGCAGCCTCACGCGGCTGCTGGCCGCCGACGACAGCCTGGAGGGCACCGTGGCCGTGCTGGCCGGCGCCTGCCGCGAGCGCACGCTGGTGATCGCCGGCGCCAAGGGCGAAGCGGGCCTGGCCAGCGGGCTGCTGCCCTACGCGCTGGCGCAGCGGCTGCAGCGCCCGCTGATCAGCGAAGTCATCGATTTACAGGAGGAGCCTGACGGCGGCTGGCGCGTGGTGCAGGCGCTGCCGCGGGGTGCCCGGCGCTCCTGGAAACT
>NZ_JAXOJX010000200.1:0-631 GCF_034427735.1 Azohydromonas lata | reverse complement strand
GTGATCCTGGGCGGCTTCGGCGGTGACGCCGCGGCAGCGACCCAGGGGAGCACCGAGCAGCGCAGCGTCAAGAGCGGCAGCGCCGACGACGCGGCCTTCATCCTGGGCAACGCCGAGACGGTGGTGATCGTGCCCGGCTACGGCCTGGCCGTGGCCCGCGCGCAGCACGCCGTGAAGGAGCTGGCCGAGAAGCTCACGCACAAGGGCATCAACGTGAAGTACGCCATCCACCCGGTGGCCGGCCGCATGCCCGGGCACATGAACGTGCTGCTGGCCGAAGCGGAAGTGCCTTACGACCAGGTCTTCGAGATGGAGGACATCAACGGCGAGTTCGGCCAGGCCGACGTGGCCATCATCCTGGGCGCCAACGACGTGGTGAACCCCGCCGCGCTGCAAAAGGGCAGCCCCATCTACGGCATGCCGATACTCGAGGCCTACAAGGCCAAGACCATCATCGTCAACAAGCGCTCCATGGCGGCAGGCTATGCCGGCCTGGACAACGAGCTGTTCTACATGGACAAGACCATGATGGTCTTCGGCGACGCCAAGAAGGTCGTGGAGGACATGGTCAAGGCCGTCGAGTAGGCCGGTCGCGCCGACGCTGCCAAGGCCGCCTGCGGGCGGCCTTTTT
>NZ_JAXOJX010000199.1:0-637 GCF_034427735.1 Azohydromonas lata | reverse complement strand
ATCACCAAGGTGGATGCGCCCGACACCTTCGCGCGCCCCATCTACGCCGGCAACGCCATTGCCATCGTGCAAAGCGCCGACCCGGTCAAGGTCATCACGGTGCGCACCACCGGCTTCGACCCGGCGCCCGCCACCGGCGGCAGCGCGGCGGTGGAGACCGTGGCTGCGGTGGCCGACAGTGACAAGAGCAGCTTCGTCAGCCGCGAGCTGACCAAGAGCGACCGCCCCGAGCTGACCGCCGCCAAGATCATCGTGGCGGGCGGCCGCGCGCTGGGCTCGGCCGAGAAGTTCGCGGAAGTGCTCACGCCGCTGGCCGACAAGCTCGGCGCCGCGCTGGGCGCCAGCCGCGCCGCGGTGGACGCGGGTTACGCGCCCAACGACTGGCAGGTGGGGCAGACCGGCAAGATCGTGGCGCCGAGCCTGTACATCGCCTGCGGCATCAGCGGCGCCATCCAGCACCTGGCCGGCATGAAGGACTCCAAGGTCATCGTGGCCATCAACAAGGACCCGGAGGCGCCGATCTTCTCGGTGGCCGACTACAGCCTGGAAGCCGATGTCTTCGAGGCGGTCCCGGCGCTCAGCGCATCGCTGGCCTGAGCCTTTTCGCGTTCAACCCTCAAGGGCCGTGCCGTTGCAG
>NZ_JAXOJX010000198.1:0-646 GCF_034427735.1 Azohydromonas lata | reverse complement strand
CGATACCTTCGTGCTGTCGCCGCAGCAGTACGCCACGCTGCTGCAGGGCGCGCGCGACTTCGCCACGCAGCAGCCCACGGTGGACAACGGCTGGGATGCGGGGCTGGTGAGCGTGCCGGCCCAGGCCACCGAGATCACGGACTTCACCGCCGGCGCCAATGGCGACGTGCTGGACGTGAACGAGCTGCTGCGCAATGCCGCGGTGAACTTCGACGGTGGCAACCCGTTTGACGGCGGCTACCTGCTGCTGGTCCAGCAGGGCGCGGATACGCTGGTGCAGTTCGATGCTGAAGGCCTTACCGGCGCGTTCCGGGAGCTGGTCACCATCGCGGTGCTGCGCAACGTCGATGCTGCGCAGATGAGCAGCGCCAACTTTGAGCCGGCCTTCGAGCCCACCGTCGCCGAGCAGCCTGGCATCAACCACGCGCCTGTCGGCGACGTGAACATTGAAGGCGACGGCCTGCAGGGCCACACGCTGAGTGCCGTTCACGCGCTGTCCGATGCCGATGGCTTGGGTGACCTGGTCTATCAATGGCTGCGTGATGGCGAGGCCATTGCCGGGGCCAACCACGCTGACTACCGCCTGACCCAAGAGGATGTAGGCAAGGCCATATCGGTCCAGGTTTCGTATGTTGACCTGCAAGGC
>NZ_JAXOJX010000197.1:0-661 GCF_034427735.1 Azohydromonas lata | reverse complement strand
CGTCAACGGCGTGTGGACGGCGACGTACACCCTCGTGGCCGGCAGCATCGACGCCACGGGCCGCAACGTGTCGGCGACGGTGACGGACAACGCGGGCAACACCACCACGGTGGCAGACACGAGCAACGCCACGGTGGACAGCGTGGCGCCCACGGTGACCGACGCCAACGTGAGCATCAGCGGCGGCACCGGCACGGGCGGGGCCTACAAGATTGGCGACACGGTCACGGCGACCTGGACCAATGTGGGCGGCGAGAACAACGCCGACACCATCAGCGACGTGACGTTTGACTTCAGCGCCTTCGGCGGCGGTAGCGCCGTGGCGGCGACGAACGTCAACGGCGTGTGGACGGCCAGCTACACCCTCGTGGCCGGCGGCATCGACGCCACGAACCGCAACGTGTCGGTGACGGTGACGGACAACGCGGGCAACACCGCGACGGCGGCCGACACGAGCAACGCCACGGTGGACAACGTGGCGCCGACGGTGACTGACGCCAACGTGAGCATCAGCGGCGCCAGCGGCACGGGCGGGGCCTACAAGATCGGCGACACGGTCACGGCCACGTGGACCAATGTGGGCGGCGACGCCAACGCCGACATCAGCGGCGTAACGTTCGACTTCAGCGCCTTTGGCGGCGGCAGTGCCGTGGCGGCGACG
>NZ_JAXOJX010000196.1:0-662 GCF_034427735.1 Azohydromonas lata | reverse complement strand
GCGCTGATTGCGCTGGCGCTGGCCATCATGGTGGTGCTGGTGTTCGGCAACGTGGTGCTGCGCTACGGCTTCAATTCCGGCATCACGGTGAGCGAGGAGGTCTCGCGCTGGCTGTTCGTGTGGCTGACCTTCCTGGGCGCCATCGTGGCCATCAAGGAGCACGGCCACCTGGGCACGGACATGCTGGTCTCGCGCCTGGGCAACACGGGCAAGAAGGTGTGCCTGGTCATCAGCCAGCTCGCCATGCTCTACGTCACCTGGCTGCTGTTCCAGGGCAGCCTCACGCAGGCGCAGATCAATGCCGACGTGCAGGCCCCGGTGACGGGCGCCTCGGTGGCCATCTTCTACGCCTCCGGCGTGTTCTTCGCCGTCTCGGCCGGCTTGCTGCTGCTGCGCGAGCTGATCCGCACCGTGACCGGCAAGGTGCGCGACGAGGATCTGGTGATGGTGCAGGAGAGCGAGGACCTCGCCGCGCTGCACGACCTGCACCTGGACCAGCCCATCCCCGAAACCGCTGCCGCCAAGCCCGCCGCGCAGCGCTGAAGCCCTGACGAGCCAAGAACCTCAAGGACTACAACATGACCGTCATCATCTTCCTGGGCTCGCTGCTGGGCGCCATGGCGCTGGGCATCCCTATCGCGTACTCGCTGCTGGTCTCGGGT
>NZ_JAXOJX010000195.1:0-677 GCF_034427735.1 Azohydromonas lata | reverse complement strand
TGAATGCCCGGCGTGAGGGCATCGGTGTCGGCGTCCTCGGTAAGGGCGGCCTGGGCGTTGGCACCGTTGGTGCCGGCGTTGATGTTGGCTGCGTCGTTGACGCCGGTGATGACGATGGTGACGGTCTGCGAGGCGGTGCCGTCCAGGCTTTGGACGGTGAAGGTCTCGGTGTGGGTCTCGCCTTGCTTGAGGGCCTGCAGCGCGGCCAGGCTGTTGTCGACCGCGTAGCTCCAGGTGCCGGCGGCGTTGATGATCAGCGCGCCCCAGGCGCCACCGCTGGTGGTGTCGGTGACGGTGGTGGAGAACTTGTCCTGGCCGGCGTCGGTGTCAGAGACCGTCAACGAGCCCGTGCGTGTGAGTTGAATTCCCGGCGTGACGGCATCGGTGTCGGCGTCTTCCGTCAACGCGGCCTGGGCGTTGACGCCGTCGGTGCCGGCGTTGATGGTGGCGGCATCGTTGACGCCGGTGATGACGATGGTGACGGTCTGCGTCGCAGTACCGTCCAAGCTGGTCACAGAGAAGGTCTCGGTGTGCGTCTCGCCTGCCTTAAGCGCCTGCAGCGCGGCCAGGCTGTTGTCGACCGTGTAGCTCCAGGTGCCGGCAGCGTTGATGGTCAGCGCGCCCCAGGCGCCGCCGCTGGTGGTGTCGGTGACGGTGGTGGAGAACTTGTCCTGGCC
>NZ_JAXOJX010000194.1:0-684 GCF_034427735.1 Azohydromonas lata | reverse complement strand
GCGTCAGGCGCGGTCGGCCGTGCGCTCGCCCAGCAGGCCCTGCGGGCGCAGCGTGAGCACCAGCACCAGCGCCATGAAGGCAAAGATGTCGGCGTAGTGGCTGCCCAGCACGCCGCCGGTGAGGTCGCCCAGGTAGCCCGCGCCGATGGCCTCGATCAGGCCCAGCAGGATGGCGCCCACCACCGCCCCGGCGAGGTTGCCGATGCCGCCCAGCACCGCGGCCGTGAAGGCCTTCAGGCCCGGCAGGAAGCCCATGGTGTGCTGCACGGTGCCGTAGTTGGCGGCCCACATGATGCCGGCCAAGGCGGCCAGCGCCGCGCCGATGATGAAGGTGGCGGAGATTACCCAGTCCGGGCGCACGCCCATGAGGGCCGCCACGCGCGGGTTCTCGGCCGTGGCGCGCATGGCGCGGCCCAGCTTGGTCTTGTTCACCAGGTACAGCAGCCCGGCGAGCACCATGGCCGTGATGGCCAGGATGAGGATTTGCGTGACGCTGATGACGGCGCCGCCGATCTCGATCGGGTCCGTGCTCAGCAGTTGGGGATAGGGTTTCGGATTCGGCTTCCAGATGATCATGGCCAGCGTCTGCAGCAGCAGGCTCATGCCCATGGCCGTGATCAGCGGGGCCAGGCGCGGCGCGTTGCGCAGCGGCCGGTAGGCCAGTTTCTCGATCGTGAAGTTCAG
>NZ_JAXOJX010000193.1:0-765 GCF_034427735.1 Azohydromonas lata | reverse complement strand
CCCACACCGCCGTACCGACATGCGCTACCCGCACCTCTTCGAACCCATTCAGCTCAACCAGCTGAAGATCCGCAACCGGATCGTGAGCACGGCCCACGCGGAGGTCTATGCCGACAACGGCATGCCCGGGGAACGCTACATCCGCTACTACGAGGAGAAGGCCCGCGGCGGCGTGGGCCTGGCCATCTGCGGCGGCTCCAGCCCCGTGGCCAAGGACAGCCCAAGCGACTGGTGGAGCTCCGTCAACCTCTCGCGCGACGAGACGATGGAGGGGCTCTCCAAGCTGGCCGAGACCATGCACAAGCATGGCGCCAAGATCATGATCCAGGCCACGCACATGGGCCGGCGCAACGCCTGGCACGGCTTTGACTGGCCGCACCTGGTGAGCCCCTCGGGCGTGCGCGAGCCCGTGCACCGCGGCAACGCCAAGACGATAGAGATCGAGGAGATCCGCCGCATCGTCAAGGACTTCACCAAGGCCGCGCGCCGCGTGAAGGCCTCGGGCATGGACGGCATCGAGATCTCCGCGGCCCACCAGCACCTGATCGACCAGTTCTGGAGCCCGCGCAGCAACTTCCGCACGGACGAGTACGGCGGCTCGCTGGCCAACCGCATGCGCTTCGGCATCGAGGTGCTCACTGCCGTGCGCGAGGAGGTGGGGCGCGACTTCTGCGTGGGCCTGCGCATGTGCGGCGACGAATTCCACGAGGACGGGCTGGACCACGAGACGCTCAAGGAGATCGCCCAGGCCATGAGCGAGACGGG
>NZ_JAXOJX010000192.1:0-799 GCF_034427735.1 Azohydromonas lata | reverse complement strand
TACGTTGACGGCCAGCGTCGACGGCCTGGGCAACCTCAAGGCCACGTCGGTGGCTGTGCAGTACGCGGGCACCGCCGGTGCCGTGGCGGCCGGCACCAAGGTCAGCGTCGGCAGCCAGAGCTACGCGTTCAGCCAAGCCATCGCCGCGAACACGGTGGCGTTCACGCTCAAGGGCTTCAGCGCCGACATCGCGAACTTCGTGTCGCTGTCTGGCGACCTGGGCTTCGCCAAAACGGGCACGGACATCGTGGCCGTGGGCAGCAATGTGACGGCCGCGCTGAGTGCGGGCACGTCGGCCTCGCTGCGGCTGAGCAACGCCAGCTTCGGCCTGCGCTCGGGCGCGGCCGGCACCACGGCATTCGAGCTGGCCAACGGCACATTGACGGCCAGCGTCGACGGCCTGGGCAACCTCAAGGCCACGTCTGTGGCCGTGCAGTACACGGGTACCGCTGGTGCGGTGACCGCTGGCAGCAAGGTAAGCGTCGGCAGCCAGAGCTACACGTTCAGCCAGACGATCGCTGCCAACACGGTGGCCTTCAGCCTCAAGGGCTTCGGCGCCGACATTGCGAACTTCGTGTCGCTGTCCGGTGATTTGGGCTTTGCCAAGACGGGCACGGACATCGTGGCCGTTGGCAGCAACGTGACGGCTGCGCTGAGCGCGGGCACGTCGGCGTCGCTGCGGCTGAGCAACGCCAGCTTCGGCCTGCGCTCGGGAGCGGCCGGTACCACGGCGTTCGAACTGGCCAATGGCACGCTGACGGCCAATGTCGACGGCCTGGGCAACCTCAAGGCTACGTCC
>NZ_JAXOJX010000191.1:0-817 GCF_034427735.1 Azohydromonas lata | reverse complement strand
TTTTAGGTCAGCCCGTTGATCAGGCCGTTGATCAGGCCTCGATGGGCGTGACGGTGAACACGCAGTGGTCGTGTCCTTCGGCCGCGCAGCGGGTTTCCTCGCTGTGGGTCTTCCAGGTCTTGCCGGTGTCCTGGCCAACCCAGTCCATGGCGCCGGAGAACCAGCCGGCGAAGAGGTAGCAGACCTTGTCCTTGGTCACCGGCACGCCGGCGATACCCTGGGCCAGGACGAACACCGAGTGATCGAGCTTGATGCGCGCGTGGCCGGTGTTGGCGTCCACCTCGTCGAAGGAGAACAGGCCCCAGCCACGCTGAGACAGCCGCTTGAGGTAGTGCTCGTACACGGCCAGGCCGCGCAGGCCATGCGTCTTGGCTTCCTGTTCGCACCAGAAGTAGGCCGAGCGGTAGCCGGCCTTGTAGAGGCTTTGGGCGTAGGTGTCGCGGCCGATGGCGGCCTCGGCTTCCACGTGGTTGTTCACGAAGAAGTGCCGGGGCACGTAGATCATGGGCAGACCGTCGGTGGTCCAGATGCCGGTGTCCTCGGCAACTTCGATGGGCAATTGCGGATTCATGTTCAGGCTCCCCACACTTCCTTGAAGACTCGCATCCAGTTGCCGCCGATCACCTTCTCGATCTTGCGGGTGGACCAGCCGGCATGGACCATGGCGCTGGTCAGGTTGGGCATTTCGCCGATGGTGCGGATGCCCACGGGGTTCAGCACCGTGCCGAAGTTGGTGAGGCGGCGGCCGCGGCCCTTGTCGTGCGTGATGTGGTCGAAGAAATCCTGGCCGTAGCCCTGGGTGTGGTCGGTGCCCACG
>NZ_JAXOJX010000190.1:0-837 GCF_034427735.1 Azohydromonas lata | reverse complement strand
CGCAGCCGTGCCGAGGGCACCGCCGGCCTGCAGCCGCAGGTTCGTTGCGGAAACGTTCTTCGTGCTGCCTGCGGCGTTGGCGATGGCACCCGTGTCGGCCACCACGCTCACGTTGCCCGCGCTGACGTTGCCCACGGTGACCGTGCTCGCCGCATGCAGCCGCGCGCTGGCGCCCGCGACCTTGGCGTCGCCGGCCATGGCCAGCACGCCGCTGCGCGCGTCGATGGACACCGTGCCCGTGCCCGCCGTGCTCACGTCCACGCCCGTGGCCGTGGCGCTGCCCAGCAGCACGCTGCCCGCAGCCTTGAGCGTGACGTGGCCCGTGCCGCTGGCGATGTCGCTGTTGACGATCACGTCACCGCTCGTGGCCTGCACCAGGATGGACCCCGTGCCCGCCGCGCTCACCGCCGTGCCCGCCACGCCGGCGCTGCCGCCGTTGGCCGTGCCGTCGTTCAGCGTCACCGTGCCGCCGGCCACCAGCACGATGTGGCCGTTGTTCAGCGACACCAGGTCCGACTGCGCCGCATCGCTCACCACCGTGGTGGCCGTGCCCGCGCCCAGCTCCGTGACGCTTACGCCCACGTTGCCCACCGTCAGCGCATCGGCCTCGTCCACGAACACGCCCGCGCCGCGCGCGCTGAGCGTGCTCACCGCCAGCGTCAGGTGGCGCGCGGCCGTGCCGATGGCACCGCCGGCCTGCAGCCGCAGGTTCGTCGCGCTGACGTTGCGCGTGCTGCCCGCGGCGTTGGCGATGGCACCCGTGTCGGCCACCACGCTCACGTTGCCCGCGCTGACGTTGCCCATGGTGACCGTGCTCGCCGCATGCAGCCGCGCGCT
>NZ_JAXOJX010000189.1:0-853 GCF_034427735.1 Azohydromonas lata | reverse complement strand
GGCCGCGCTGAGCGCGGGCACGTCCGCGTCGCTGCGGCTGAGCAACGCCAGCTTCGGCCTGCGTTCCGGCGCGGCCGGCACCACGGCATTCGAGCTGGCCAACGGCACGCTGACGGCTAGCGTCGACGGCCTGGGCAACCTCAAGGCCACCTCGGTGGCCGTGCAGTACACCGGCACCGCCGGTGCCGTGACGGCTGGCTCCAAGGTGAGCGTCGGCAGCCAGAGCTACACGTTCAGCCAGGCCATTGCCGCCAACACGGTGGCGTTCACGCTCAAGGGCTTCTCGGCGGATATCGCCAACTTCGTGTCCCTGTCCGGTGACCTGGGCTTTGCCAAGACCGGCACGGACATCGTGGCCGTGGGCTCTAACGTGACGGCTGCGCTGAGCGCAGGTACGTCCGCGTCGCTGCGCCTGAGCAACGCCAGCTTCGGTCTGCGCTCGGGCGCGGCCGGTACTACGGCGTTCGAACTGGTCAACGGGACGCTGACAGCTACTGTCGATGGCCTGGGCAACCTCAAGGCCACCTCGGTGGCCGTGCAGTACACCGGCACCGCCGGTGCCGTGACGGCTGGCACCAAGGTCAGTGTCGGCAGCCAGAGCTACACGTTCAGCCAAGCCATCGCCGCGAATACGGTGGCGTTCAGCCTCAAGGGCTTCAGCGCCGACATCGCCAACTTCGTGTCGCTGTCGGGTGACCTGGGCTTCGCCAAGACGGGCACGGACATCGTGGCCGTGGGCTCCAACGTGACGGCCGCGCTGAGCGCCGGTACGTCCGCTTCGCTGCGCCTGAGCAACGCCAGCTTCGGCCTGCGCTCGGGTGCCGCGGGCACCACGGCATTCGAGCTGGCCAAC
>NZ_JAXOJX010000188.1:0-889 GCF_034427735.1 Azohydromonas lata | reverse complement strand
AGCCATCGCTGCCAACACGGTGGCGTTTACGCTCAAGGGCTTCTCGGCCGACATCGCGAACTTCGTGTCGTTGTCTGGCGACTTGGGCTTTGCCAAGACCGGCACGGACATCGTGGCCGTGGGCAGCAACGTCACGGCCGCGCTGAGCGCGGGCACGTCCGCGTCGCTGCGGCTGAGCAACGCCAGCTTTGGCCTGCGCTCGGGTGCGGCCGGTACCACGGCGTTCGAGCTGGCCAATGGCACGCTGACGGCTACTGTCGATGGCCTGGGCAACCTCAAGGCCACGTCGGTGGCCGTGCAGTACACCGGCGCCGCTGGTGCGGTGACCGCCGGCAGCAAGGTCAGCGTTGGCAGCCAGAGCTACACGTTCAGCCAAGCCATCGCCGCGAACACGGTGGCGTTCAGCCTCAAGGGCTTCAGCGCCGACATCGCAAACTTTGTGTCCCTGTCCGGCGACCTGGGCTTTGCCAAGACGGGCACGGATATCGTGGCCGTGGGCTCCAACGTGACGGCTGCGCTGAGCGCCGGTACGTCCGCGTCGCTGCGGCTGAGCAATGCCAGCTTCGGCCTGCGTTCTGGCGCGGCCGGCACCACGGCGTTTGAACTGGCCAATGGCACGCTGACGGCCAATGTCGACGGCCTGGGCAACCTCAAGGCCACGTCGGTGGCCGTGCAGTACACGGGCACCGCCGGTGCCGTGACGGCTGGCACCAAGGTGAGCGTCGGCAGTCAGAGCTACACGTTCAGCCAAGCCATCGCCGCGAATACGGTGGCGTTCACGCTCAAGGGCTTTAGCGCCGACATTGCGAACTTCGTGTCGCTGTCGGGCGACCTGGGTTTTGCCAAGACCGGCACGGACATCGTGGCCGTGGGCTCCAACGTGACGGCT
>NZ_JAXOJX010000187.1:0-894 GCF_034427735.1 Azohydromonas lata | reverse complement strand
CTAGTGGGACGTTTGCCGTGGTACTTGGATTTAGGCGTAGCGGCGACTATTGTTGGCTGGTGAGCTTCTCTTGAGGAGGCATGCCATGGCCCGCCCTCACAAGGTATCACTACGGCCACTGACCGATGAGGAATCTCAGCAGCTGAAGCGGCTGAGCCAGTCGCTCATGGCTCCCGCATCGCATGTGACGCGCGCAAGGCTTCTGCTGGAGGTGGCGGCCGGCAAGAACTATACGGAAGCCGCCCACCTCGCCGGGCGGCGCTGCGGTGACACGGTAGGCCACCTGGTGGCTCGATTCAACGAAGAAGGGGTGGCCGCCATCAGCTTGCGTCACGGTGGTGGGCCAGCGGTGACGATCGGTCAGGAGCAGCGTAATCTCATCTTGAGCGAGGCGCGACGTGTACCGACAGTTTTGCAAGACGGCACGGCCACATGGTCGCTTACGCTGCTGCGGCGCGCCCTGGGCAAGAAGGGCCTGAAGGTCGGGCGCTTCACAATCTGGACGGTATTGCGCGAAGCCGGCTTCACGTGGCAGCGTGATCGCACGTGGTGCGAAACCGGCTATGCGCGACGTAAGCGCAAGTGTGGTCCTATCCTGACCTACGACCCCGACACCGAAGCCAAAAAAGGCATTGATCGATCGAGCGTATCGGGAAGGTGAAAAGCTTGGTCTGGCGGTATGGACCGAGGATGAAGCTGGCCCGTACCAGACCAAACCGCGTGCTGGCGCGAGCTGGCACCCCATGGGGTGCCCGAAACGACTGCCTCATGAATACGTCCGTGAGGGCACAGCCAAGCTCATGACGCTGTTCCACCCGGCCAGTGGAAAGGTACGAGTCAAGGGTGTGCCCGGCACTCCCAACAAGGTGCTGCATGCATGGCTGCAGCGGCAGC
>NZ_JAXOJX010000186.1:0-907 GCF_034427735.1 Azohydromonas lata | reverse complement strand
CGGGCACGTCCGCGTCGCTGCGGCTGAGCAACGCCAGCTTCGGCCTGCGCTCGGGTGCCGCGGGCACCACGGCGTTCGAGCTGGCCAACGGCACGCTGACGGCCAGCGTCGACGGCCTGGGCAACCTCAAGGCCACCTCGGTGGCCGTGCAGTACACGGGCACTGCCGGTGCCGTGACTGCCGGTACCAAGGTGAGCGTCGGCAGCCAGAGCTACACGTTCAGCCAGGCCATCGCTGCCAACACGGTGGCGTTCAGCCTCAAGGGCTTCAGCGCCGACATCGCCAACTTCGTGTCGTTGTCCGGTGACCTGGGCTTCGCCAAGACGGGCACGGACATCGTGGCTGTGGGCTCCAACGTGACGGCTGCGCTGAGCGCAGGCACGTCGGCCTCGCTGCGCCTGAGCAACGCCAGCTTCGGTCTGCGCTCGGGAGCGGCCGGCACCACGGCGTTCGAGCTGGCCAACGGGACGCTGACGGCCACTGTCGACGGCTTGGGCAACCTCAAGGCTACCTCGGTGGCCGTGCAGTACACCGGCACTGCCGGTGCAGTGGCGGCCGGCACAAAAGTCAGTGTTGGCAGCCAAAGCTACACGTTCAGCCAGGCCATTGCCGCCAACACGGTGGCGTTCACGCTCAAGGGCTTCAGCGCCGACATCGCGAACTTCGTGTCGTTGTCGGGTGACCTGGGCTTCGCCAAGACCGGCACGGACATCGTGGCCGTGGGCTCCAACGTGACGGCCGCGCTGAGCGCGGGCACGTCCGCCTCGCTGCGCTTGAGCAACGCCAGCTTCGGCTTGCGCTCGGGTGCCGCAGGCACCACGGCGTTCGAGCTGGCCAATGGCACGCTCACGGCCAGTGTCGACGGCCTGGGCAACCTCAAGGCCACGTCGGTGGCCGTGCAGTACAC
>NZ_JAXOJX010000185.1:0-996 GCF_034427735.1 Azohydromonas lata | reverse complement strand
GCCACCGAGGTGGCCTTGAGGTTGCCCAGGCCGTCGACATTGGCCGTCAGCGTGCCGTTGGCCAACTCGAACGCCGTGGTGCCCGCGGCACCTGAGCGCAGGCCGAAGCTGGCATTGCTCAGCCGCAGCGACGCCGACGTGCCCGCACTCAGCGCAGCCGTCACGTTGGACCCCACGGCCACGATGTCGGTGCCCGTCTTGGCGAAGCCCAGGTCACCGGACAGCGACACGAAGTTCGCGATGTCTGCCGAGAAGCCCTTGAGCGTGAACGCCACCGTGTTGGCGGCAATCGCCTGGCTGAACGTGTAGCTCTGGCTGCCAACACTGACTTTTGTGCCGGCCGTCACGGCACCGGCGGTGCCCGTGTACTGCACGGCCACCGAGGTGGCCTTGAGGTTGCCCAGGCCGTCGACGCTGGCCGTCAGCGTCCCGTTGGCCAGCTCGAATGCCGTGGTGCCGGCCGCGCCCGAGCGCAGGCCGAAGCTGGCATTGCTCAGCCGCAGCGAGGCGGACGTGCCAGCGCTCAGCGCGGCCGTCACGTTGGAGCCCACGGCCACGATGTCCGTGCCGGTCTTGGCAAAACCCAGGTTGCCGGACAGCGACACGAAGTTCGCGATGTCGGCCGAGAAGCCCTTGAGCGTGAACGCCACCGTGTTGGCGGCGATCGCCTGGCTGAACGTGTAGCTCTGGCTGCCGACGCTGACCTTGCTGCCAGCGGTCACCGCACCAGCGGTACCCGTGTACTGCACGGCCACAGACGTGGCCTTGAGGTTGCCCAGGCCGTCGACGCTGGCCGTCAGCGTCCCGTTGGCCAGCTCGAACGCCGTGGTGCCCGCGGCACCCGAGCGCAAGCCGAAGCTGGCGTTGCTCAGCCGCAGCGAGGCCGACGTACCGGCGCTCAGCGCAGCCGTCACATTGCTGCCCACGGCCACGATGTCCGTGCCCGTCTTGGCAAAGCCCAGATCACCAGACAGCGACACGAAGTTCGCGATGTCG
>NZ_JAXOJX010000184.1:0-1006 GCF_034427735.1 Azohydromonas lata | reverse complement strand
ATCGAACGGCTGGCCCGAGACGGCCGCGGCCTGAGCCGTGGCAGTGCCCGTGGCCACCGCCGTCTTGCTGGCCACCTGCACGTCGGCCTTGTCCACGGCGCTGACGCTGCCGCTGCCGTGGTTGTTGCCCGCGCCCGGGTTGCTGCCGCCGTTGGTGTCCACGGAGCCCGTGGTCACCAGGCTGGCGGTGTTGGTGAACACCGCCGCGCCGGCCGGGTCGCCCGTGAGCCGCACCGGAATGCGCACCGTGGCCGTGCCGTCGGCCGGCATGGTGGTGAGGTCGCAAGTGACGCTGCCGCCGCCCACGGCGCACGTGGGCGCGGCCGGCACGAAGGTGCCGCCCGTGACCGTGAACACCGGCGCGCCGGCCAGCTCCATGCCGGCGGGCAGCGTGTCGCTGAAGCGCACGGTGCGCGCTTCCTGCGGGCCGTTGTTGCGCAGCTCCATCAGCCAGTCGAAGACTTCGGCCGCGCGCACCGGGCCCTGGGCCACCGTGCCGCCGCTCACCACCGCGCGCTTGGAGACGACTTGCGTGTCCGCCGTGGGCAGCACCGAGCCGACGCTGCCGCTGTTGAAGTTGTTGCCCGCGGCCGGGTTGTTGCCGCCGACGGTGTCCGGCGTGCCGGTGGTGACGATGCTGGCCGTGTTGGTGAACAGCGTGCCGGGTGCAGGCGCGCCCGTCAGCCGCACCGGGATGCGCACCGAAGCCGTGCCGTCGGCCGGCATGGTGGTGATGGCGCAGGTGAACGTGGTGGCGCCGGCCGTGCCCGTGCACGTGGGCGCCGCCGGCACGAAAGTGCCTGCCGTCACCGTGAACACCGGCACGCCGGTGAGCTCCATCCCAGGGGGCAGCGCGTCGGCAAACTGCACCGTCTGCGCCGCCGCCGGGCCGTTGTTCTTCACCTGCACCAGGAAGTCGAAGCTCTCCAGCCCAAACGCCGTGTTCTTGGGCGTGGCCGTGCCCGTGGCCACGGGAGCCTTGCTCAGCACCTGCACGTCGGCGCGC
>NZ_JAXOJX010000183.1:0-1008 GCF_034427735.1 Azohydromonas lata | reverse complement strand
ATTGGCCGCGTGCACGGCGGCCCGGCCCAGGTCGGCGTGCTCTCCAGCACCATCTTCGGCGGCGTCTCCGGCTCGGCCGTGGCCGACGCCTCGGCCATCGGCTCCATGCTCATCCCCTGGCTGAAGAAGCTCGGCTACCCGGCGCCCTTTGCCGCCGGCACGCTGGCCGCCGCGGCGACGATAGACATCCTCATCCCGCCGTCCATCCCCATGATCGTCTATGCGCTGGTTTCCGGCGCATCCATCGGCGCGCTGTTCGTGGCCGGCATCCTGCCGGGCCTGCTGATGTGCGGCGGCTTCATGGCGGTCTGCTACATCCAGGGGCGCCGCCGCAACTTCCCGCGCGACACCACGCCGTTCCACTGGGGCGCCTTCCTCAAGCAGCTCGCCCACGCCGGCCCGGCGCTGGCGATGCCCGTTTTGATCATCATCTTCCTGCGCTTCGGCATCGCCACGCCCACCGAGGTCAGCGTGATGTCCACGCTCTACGCGCTGCTGGTCTCCGGCCTGGTCTACCGCGACCTCACCGTGGCCAAGCTCAAGCATGCCGCGATCGAGGCGGGCATCTCCACCGGCGTCGTGCTGCTGATCATCATGGCCTCCAGCGTGGTCGGCTGGATCGTCACCTACGAGCAGCTCCCCGCCGCCTTCACCCAGTTCGCCAAGGAAACGCTGCAAAGCCCGTGGCTGATCATCCTGGCGATGAACCTGATCATGCTGGCCACCGGCATGTTCATCGACCTGCCCGCGGCCGTGCTGCTGCTCACGCCCATGTTCGTGCCGCTGGCGCAGGCCGTGGGCATGGACACCATCCAGTTGGGGATCATGATGATCGTCAACCTCTCCATCGGCCTGTACCACCCGCCCATAGGCACCACGCTGTTCATCACCAGCTCCATCGCCAAGGTGCGCATCGGGGACGTGGTGATGGAGCTGCTGCCCTTCTACGTCGTGGCCATCGGCCTGCTGCTGGGCTTCGCCTACATCCCCGCGCTCACCCTGCGCTGA
>NZ_JAXOJX010000182.1:0-1072 GCF_034427735.1 Azohydromonas lata | reverse complement strand
CCGTCGTCCACCGCCACGCGCGAGGCGCCCACGGCGGCGCCCAGCGCCTCGGCCAGCTCGTGGAACAGCTTCACGTCGGTGACGCCGTTGCCCGCGGCCATGATGAAGTCGGCCTCCTCCAGCGCCACTTGCTGCGCCTTGCCGGCGACCACGCCCAGGTCCTTGAGGCCCAGCGTGCGCCGCGCCGCGGGCGGCTGCAGCGTGATGCGCTCGCCCAGGCCCAGGAAGGGCAGCTCGGTGCGCGCCACCTGGCGGCCGATGAGCAGCAGTTGCAGCGCGTCCATGGCCGCGGTGGCGTCGCCGGCGGCGCGGCTGACGCCGCCCTGGTCCCGCACGCGGGCGCGGCCTTCGGCGACCTCCACCACGCCCGCGGCGGTGCGCAGGCCGCGGGCCACGGCCAGGCGGCGGCCCAGGTCGCCGTCGTCGCCGCGGTCCGGCGCCAGCACCAGGCGCGGCTGCAGCGTCTGCCAGCGCTGGCCCACGGCCTCGGCCAGCGCATCGGCCGTGGTGCTCGCTGCCAGTGGCAGCAGCTCCAGCCGGTCCAGGCCCAGCGCGGCGGCATCGAGCTGCAGCGCGTCCGGCTCGGCACAGGGTGCGAGCACCACCACGGCCTCGTCCGCCTGGGCCAGCAGCGCCGCGGCGGCGATGGCCTCGCGGGCGTGCTCATCAAAACTGCCGCAGTCCGGGTGGGCGATGACGAGCACGCAGCCCTTGGCGGCCTGCGCCAGGCGCGGGCGGCGCACGCTGGCGTGGGCGCCGGCGCCCACGCGCAGGTCGCGCTCGCCCTCGGTGCCGCCCAGCACGATGCGGCGCAGCCCCTGGGCGGTGATGAGCGCCGGGCGGCGCGGATCGACACGTCGGATCATTGCTTGACCTCCACGGCGCGGGCCACCAGCTCGGCCACGTCCAGCACTTCGGGCCGCTTGCCCACCACGCCTTCGAGCATGGCGGTGCACTGCGGGCAGGCCACCGCGACGATGTCGGCGCCGGTGGCGCGGGCGTCGTCCATGCGGATGTCGGGAATGCGGCGCTTGCCCGGGATGTCGGTGGTGGGCGCCCCGCCCCCACCGCC
>NZ_JAXOJX010000181.1:0-1060 GCF_034427735.1 Azohydromonas lata | reverse complement strand
CGCCCCCGTGGCCGCGCCCGCACCCGCGCCGCGGCGCTCGGTGCTGCCCATCTTCCAGATCTATTTCAAGGAAGAGCAGCGCCCCGGGCTGGACCCGACCTTCACCCCGCTGGACAACGCCGGCCGCGACGACCCGCTGCGCGAGTTCGCCGTGTTCGAGCGGCTGGCCGCCGAGCCCGCGCTGCAGCGTGCGCCGCTGTGGGGCGCGCTGTCGTGGCGCTTCGGCCAGAAGACGGGCCTGAGCGGCGCCGCGCTGCTCAAGGCCATCGCCGACAAGCCCGGGCAGGACCTCTACTTCTGCAACCCCTACCCCGAGCATGAGGCGCTCTACATCAACGGCTGGCAGCAGGGCGTGCCCTCGCACCCGGCCTTCACCGAGCTGTGCACCGCCGTGCTCAAGGCCGCCGGGCTGGACGAGGCCGAGCTGGGCGCGGTGCAAAGCTCCGCCCGCTTCTCGGCCTGCAACTACTTCGTGGGCAGCCCCGCCTTCTGGGGCGCCTACCTGCCCTGGGTGCGCGGCGTCGTGGACCGCGCCCGCGCCGCGCTGCCCGCGGCCGTGCTGCGCGTGCTGGACTCCCCGCTGAGCGACCCCAAGGGCCTGCACGCGGGCTCCACCTACTGGCCCTTCATCGTGGAGCGGCTGCTGCCGCTGTTCCTGCGCCAGGCCGGCAGCGGCCTCAAGGTGCACAAGATCGCGCTGCCCGCCAGCGAGGCGCGCATGAACGTGCACCTGCAGCGCCTGCGCGAGATGAAGGACATGGCCCACCGCAGCAAGTCGCGCTGGCTCTACGGCTGCTGGCTCAACTACCGCAACCTCTACATGCTGCAGACCGCGGGCTCGGCCTGGTGCAAGCGCTACCTGCCCAAGATCAGCGCCACGGCGTTCGATTTCCGTTGAACCCGCCAGCCGACACCGCCTCTTCGGCCGCTTCCAGCGCCGCCGGCGGCCTGCCCGCCGCCCCGGGGCCTGAGGGCCAGCGCCACCTGTTGCAGGCCCTGCTGCTGGAGGCGCGCCAGGCGCGCGAGGCCCGCGACGCCGCCGCCGAGCGCGAGGCCCTGG
>NZ_JAXOJX010000180.1:0-1082 GCF_034427735.1 Azohydromonas lata | reverse complement strand
CAGGCGCTGGCGGCGCTGCTGGCCGAGCACCGCGGCAGCCGTGCGGAGCTGGCGCGGCGGCTGGGCATCAGCGAGCGCTCGCTGTACCGCAAGCTGCGGGCGCTGGAGGAGCCGGCACCAACGGCGCTGCCGCCCTCGCCGCCAGCCGACTGACTTCGGCGCGGCGCGCTGGCCGCAAGCCCTGCCCACGAAGCCGCGCGATGCCGCGCGGGCCCAGGGCTGTCCGGGGCAAGTTGGTTTTCGTTGGCAGCCTGTGAGCCCAGGCGCTTCGCACCCCGCTTCGTCATGCCCGCGAAGGCGCACTGCTGTCCAGGGAAAACGTAACCGTGGCGGGCATGCTGCTCAATCAAGCACCACGAGTGCAGGCCGCAAGAAAAAAAGGTCGTCATTCCGGCGAAGGCCGGAATCCACGAGCACCGAGATGTCGCCCCGTTGTGCACCGCAGCGTGCCAACAGGCTTTACACCAGCACCTTGGTGCACGTGGATCCCGGCCTTCGCCGGGATGACGGCGGTTTTTCTTCGGCCTACAGCCCTGTGCGGCGACCGTTACGTTTTCCCCGGACAGCGGCGCACCCCATCCGCATTCCCGGGCGCGCACGGCCGGTACGGCGCAGGCGCGAAGCGGCACGTCCCGCGCGTGACGCCTGTCACGCCCGCGTCACCCGCCAGCCCGCAAGCCGGTCGCGCGCTTGACGCACCGCAATCCCGCGGCCCGCCGCCCTGTCCAAGCTGCCCTGCATCCGACAAGAAGCGAAGGGAGACCGGCATGCCTGCATACAGCGAGCTCCAAGCGGCCCTGGAAGCCGTGTTGCGCCATCCGCGCTGGCGGCTGGCCGATGGCGTGCCCAATGGGCTCGACGCCTGCGCGGCCGAGCTGTTGGGCGGGCTGGACGCCGCCGCGGTGGACGCTGCCGTGCAAGCCGCCGGGGCCGACCCGGCGCGCCGGCGCGGCGCCCTGCGTGCCGAGATCGCTCGCCAGCTGCTGGCCGCGCGCGTGCTGGTGCCGGCTACCGCGCCGGCCGGCGACAACGCGATGCTGGCGCTGATTGCCGGCGGCGCGATGGCGGTGCTGCTGTTGGGC
>NZ_JAXOJX010000179.1:0-1096 GCF_034427735.1 Azohydromonas lata | reverse complement strand
AGGCCTTGCCGCGGCGATCTACGCCGTGCACCTGGAACAGGTTCTTCGCCAGGTCGATCCCGCATGTCGTAACGTTCATGGCGGACGCTCCTCTCAGTTCCGGTAGTCAAACCTTTACTACCTCGGGCACGCTGATGCCAGTTCGAGTGGGGGCGTCCATACCATTACCCCATCACTGAGGGCTTGCTGGCCGGTGATCACGGCCGGATGCGGATAGCGAGGGGAGCAAAGCGGGTAGCCGCGCAAGCCGACCGCGTCGATGCTTGGCGCCACGGCTTGCAAGCGACACCCCATCGATGCCGTGATCGTCGGCAGCGGCATCACCTCCCTGGTGTGCGCTGTGCTGCTCGCGCGCGACGGGCGCAAAGTGCTGGTGCTGGAGCACGAAGGCCGGCTGGGCCGCTGCATTCGCACCGACGAGCTGATGCTGCCCGGCTTGCGCCACGACACGCTATACACCGCGCATCCGCTGTTCCTGGTCGGGCCTGTCTATGCCGCGCTGAAGGAAGGTCTGCAAAGCGCAGGCCTGATCTACTGCAACACAGGTGCAGGCACCAGAAAGTTGTTAAAGCAACCATAAATACTGTCTGATGTCGAAGATTGATCGCAATCTTTCGCTCACTGCAACGTGTACGGTCCGTAGCCTGACGAATGAGCCTGCAGTGTTGCGCCGCATGAGTTCGCGGCGTGTCTGTGCAGTTTAAGGATAAGCGCTGCAGTCTTTGGCTAGTGACAGAGATTCGCTTGACTCAAGATAAATCCATGTCGGCATTCCACATCGGGATGAGCGACACGGTTGACTTCTTCGGCGTGTCCGCCATTCCACGCCTGATGGCCTGAGCCCCAGGGTATTTCCCAGTTCATCGCAAATTCACAAGGAGACATATCCATGCGCCGCATCGCCATTGTCGGAGGAGGGCAGGCCGGCTTGCCGCTGGCCCTGGGCCTGCTGGACAAGCGCTACGAGGTGACGGTGGTCACCAACCGCACGCCCGACGACATCCGCCGCGGCAAGGTCATGTCCAGCCAGTGCATGTTCGATTCTGCGCTGCAGATCGAGCGCGAGCTGGGCCTGAACCCGTGGGAGAGCGACTGC
>NZ_JAXOJX010000178.1:0-1106 GCF_034427735.1 Azohydromonas lata | reverse complement strand
CGGCCGGCGCGGCGGCCAGGCCGGCCGCGGGCAGGGAGGGAGCTGGGTGAATGTCCATGCGCGCCAGCTTGGCGCGCGGGGCATCAGGAACGCATAAGGATCAGCCGTGCGACGCCGCCCCGGCCGCGCCGTCCGGCGCCTGCGCCTCGGCCAGCCGGTAGCCCACGCCCGGCTCGGTGAGCAGCAGTTGCGGCTCGGCCGGCTCGGCCTCCAGCTTGGCGCGCAACTGGCCCATGTACAGGCGCAGGTAGTGCGTGTCCGCGGCGTGCTGCGCGCCCCACACGTCCACCAGCAACTGGCGGTGCGTCACCACGCGGCCGGCGCTGCGCACCAGGCGCGCCAGCAGCTCGAACTCGGTGGGCGTGAGGTGCACGGCCGCGCCGTCCAGGCGCACCTCGCGACGCTCCAGGTCCACCAGCAGCCCGCCGCGCGCATAGCGCAGCACGGCCGGCGCCAGCCGCGTGCCGTGGTGGCGCAGCGCCACGCGCATGCGCGCCAGCAGCTCGCCGATGCCGAAGGGTTTCACAAGGTAGTCGTCCGCGCCGGCGTCCAGCAGCCGGATCTTCTGGCCGTCGCTCTCGCGCGCGGAAATCACGATCAGCGGCAGCGCGTGCCGCCTGCGCAGGGCAGCCAGCAGCGTCTCGCCCTCGCCGTCAGGCAAACCCAAATCCAGCAGCACCAGGTCCACGCCCGCGTCGCCCGCGTGGCGGGGGCGCTTGCCCAGGTTCGCGAGCAGCGCCAGGCCCTCGGCCAGGCTGGCCGCGGTGACGACCTCGTAGCCCTCCACCGCCAGCGCGTCGCGCAGCGTGGCGCGCAGCTCGCGGTCGTCCTCCACCAGCAGCACGCGCAGGCTCATGGCGTCCCCCGCGCCGCGGCGGTGCCGTTTGAAGTGGCTGCCTGCGCGCCGGTGCCGTGCGGCTCTTGGGCTTGGGCTTGGGCTTGGGCTTGGGCTTGGGCTTGGGCGCCCTCCGGCGCGAGGGCGTCTAGCGCCGCCTGTTCGGCCGCTGCGTCCGCCACGTCCGCCTCGCCCGGCGAGCGCGGCGGCTCGGACGCGGGCAGCCAGCACTCGAAACTGGTGCCGCCGTTGTTGCGCGGGCGCAGCCGCA
>NZ_JAXOJX010000177.1:0-1126 GCF_034427735.1 Azohydromonas lata | reverse complement strand
TTATTAACCTGGCAATAAAGAACCCGACCGCCTAATCTGTATTCATGGACAAGGCAGACGGACGCAAGCTTTCCGAGGAATCGCTGCAGTTGCTGCGCCGCCAGGCGCACCGGCTGCGACAGGAGCACAAGACCTGGGACGAGATTGCAGCCATCGTGGGGCTGCACCGCTCCACGGTCATGAGCTGGGTGAACCGCTACCGGCTCAATGAAGAGCAGCCCGCCGAAGTGGCCTCGACGCGCCGTGGCCGGCTGCTGGGAGACAAGCGCACGCTCGGGCTCGAAGACGAGCGACGGTTACGCGAGCAGATAGTGAGTGGCAGCCCGGCTCGGTTGGGGTTGCCCCATGCGCTGTGGAGCCGCAAGGCCGTGCAGCAAGCCATCAAGCTCGACTTCGGCATCGACATGCCCATCCGCACGGTGGGCGAGTACTTGAGGCGCTGGGGCTTCACGCCGCAGCGTCCAGCCAAGCGAGCGCTGGAGCAGCGGCCCGAGCAGGTTCGGCAGTGGCTGGAGGTTGAGTATCCAACCATCGTGCGGCGTGCCAAGGCCGAAGGAGCCCTGGTGCACTGGGCCGATGAGACGGCCGTGCGCCAGGACACGGCCTGGGTGCGAGGGTATGCACCCGAAGGCCACACACCCGTGATCGAGCATGCTGCACGGCGCCCCACGCCCGGCATCACGATGATCTCGGCGCTCACCAACCAGGGCCTGCTGCGCTTTGGCTTCCATGATGGCGCCATCAACGCCGAGCGCTTCATCGACTTCATGGCCGCCGTGGTGCACGACTCACCGGCCAAGGTGTTTCTCATCGTGGACAACCTGGCTGTGCACCGCGCCGAAAAAGTACGGCAGTGGGCGCAGGCCAAGAAGGACGACATCGAGCTGTTCTACCTGCCGCCGTACTCGCCGCAGATGAACCCCGACGAACTCGTCAACCGTGACCTCAAGACTGAACTGCGCATGCGCCCGGGCAGCAGCGACCGCGGCACTCTCAAGCGCATTGCTCAGCGCTTCATGGAAGCGCTGAGCAACATGCCGCAGCGAGTCAGGGCCTATTTCGAAGACGAGCAGGTCGTGTATGCCTGCTCCCGGGCCACGTACTCTGTTTAATTGCCGGGTTGATA
>NZ_JAXOJX010000176.1:0-1141 GCF_034427735.1 Azohydromonas lata | reverse complement strand
CGAGCTGAACGCGCTGCTGCAGCGCTGCCGCGCCCGCGACGGCCTGGCCGACGACCTGGGCGCCGCCGCCCGCACCCGCTACCGCCCGGGCGTGCGCGCGCTGCTGGTGGGCCCCTCCGGCACCGGCAAGACGCTGGCCGCGGGCTGGCTGGCCACGCGGCTGGGCTTGCCGCTGTACCGCGTGGACATGGCCAACGTCAGCAGCAAGTACATCGGCGAGACGGAAAAGCACCTGGCCGAGCTGTTCGCCCGCGCCGAGCACGCCGAGGTGGTGCTGCTGTTCGACGAGGCCGACGCCCTGTTCGGCAAGCGCACCGAGACGCGCGACGCCCACGACCGCTACGCCAACCAGCAGACGAACTACCTGCTGCAGCGCGTGGAGGCGTTCGACGGCATCGCGCTGCTCACCAGCAACAGCCGCGCGCGCTTCGACTCGGCCTTCACCCGCCGCTTCGACGCGATCGTGGAATTCACGCCGCCCACGCCGGCCGAGCGCCGCGTTCTGTGGCTGGCCCACCTGGGCTCGGCGCATGCGCTGGACATCACGGCGCTCAACCGGCTGGCCGCGGGCTGCGACCTCGCCGGCGGGCACATCCGCAACGTGGTGCTGGCGGCGCAGGCGCTGTCGGCCGACGCGCCCATCGCCTGGCCCGCGCTGCTGCCGGCCCTGGCGGCGGAGTACCGCAAGCTGGGCAAGCCGCTGCCCACGGCCCTGGCCTCGGAGTCCTAGAAGCATGGGCAGTCCCGCCGCACCGGTGGCGCGCCCGCGACGGCGGGGGCGGCGTGCGCAGGACGGGCAGGGCGATGGCGCCCGTGGCCGCCACGCGGGCAGCCGCTCGCGCGAGGATGAAACCCAGGCCGACGTTCCGGCACTGGACGGCACCTGGCAGGACGAGGCCGCGGCGCTGGACGGCGATCTGCCGGACGATGCGTTGCCTGCTCCGCTGGCAGGCGGGCCGGACCGGGCGCAACCCGGCTGGCCGCGCTATTTGCGCCGCCTGGATGCGGACGCACCCGCCATCGGCGACGAGGCCGCCACCGCGCGCGACGGCTTGGGCGCAGGCGATGCGCGGGCCGCCCAGGCCGCGAACACGCCGGCCGCGTCTGGTCAACCCGCACCGCGGTCGGACCGGCCGGCGCC
>NZ_JAXOJX010000175.1:0-1174 GCF_034427735.1 Azohydromonas lata | reverse complement strand
CTAGTGTCGTGAGTTGTAAGTTCGTTTAATAAAAGCGCGTTGCCGCTGCTCGTCGTGTAGCCTGCTGCCACGACAAGGCGAGGTGGGGATGAGCGGAAGGCCCAAGGCGCAGTTGGTGTTGAGCGACGCGGAGCGGGAGCAACTGATGGCGTTGACGTTGCGGCGCAAGACGGCCCAGGCGCTGGCGCTTCGTGCACGCATCGTTTTGGCCTGCGCCGAGGGCCAGGACAACAACGTTGTCGCCGAGCGGCTGCGCGTAACGCCGCAGACGGTGTCGAAGTGGAGAGGCAGGTTCGTGCGCGATCGGCTCGATGGCCTGTTGGACGCGCCGCGTCCAGGTGCGCCCCGCACGATCGCCGACGCCCAGGTGGACGCGGTGATCGCCAAGACACTGGAGAGCGTGCCCGCTGATGGCAGCCACTGGAGCACCCGAAGCATGGCTCGCGAGCAAGGGCTGTCGCAAACGGCCGTCACGCGCATCTGGCGCGCATTCGGCTTGCAGCCCCATCGCCAAGAGACTTTCAAGCTTTCCAGCGATCCGCTGTTCGTGGAGAAGGTACGCGACATCGTGGGGCTGTACCTCGATCCGCCGCTCAAGGCCATGGTGCTGTGCGTGGACGAGAAGAGCCAGATCCAGGCGCTGGACCGCACGCAGCCGCTGCTGCCTCTGGCTCCGGGCATCCCCGAGCGACGCACGCACGACTATGTGCGTCATGGCACCACGACGCTGTTTGCCGCGCTCAACATCGCCACCGGCGAGGTGATCGGTGAGACGCATCGGCGCCACCGCAGTGTCGAGTTCCTGAAGTTCCTGCGCACCATCGAAGCCAACGTGCCGGCCGATCTCGACATCCATCTGGTGATGGACAACTACGGCACCCACAAGACGCCCACCATCAAGGCATGGTTCAAGCGCCATCCCAGGTTCCAAGTCCACTTCACCCCGACCTCGGCTTCGTGGATCAACCAGGTCGAGCGCTGGTTCGCCACGCTCACACAGAAGTACCTGCGCCGTGGCACTCATCGCTCCACCCGTCAGCTCGAACAGGCCATTCGCGACTATCTGGCTGTTCATAACGATAATCCCAAGCCTTTCATCTGGACCAAGACCGCCGACGACATCCTGGACAGCATCAAGCGGTTTTGTATGCGAATTTCTGACTCGCGACACTAG
>NZ_JAXOJX010000173.1:0-1220 GCF_034427735.1 Azohydromonas lata | reverse complement strand
CGATGGAGCGCGGCGGAAAAGGCGGCATTGGTGCGGCGCACCTACGAGCCTGGGATGTCGGTGTCGCTAGTGGCACGCCAGGAAGGCATCTCGGCCGGGCTGCTGTTCAACTGGCGCCGGCTGGAGCGCCAAGGTGCATTGACTGCGGTGTCGTCGGGCGAGGAAGTGGTGCCGGCGTCAGAGTTGGCCGCCGCGCGCGCCGAGATCGCCAAGCTGCAGCGCGTGCTGGGCAAGAAGACGCTGGAGAACGAGATCCTGAAGGAGGCTGTGGAGTTCGCCACGGCAAAAAAGTGGATTGCGCGCTCGCCTCTATCGCCCAAGGACGACCAGTGAAGGCCGTCTGCGAGGCCTTGGGGCTGGCGCGCTCGCACATCCACACCCTGAAGCACCGACCGGCGTCCTGGAGCGATGGTCGCAAGGGCCGCGCGCAGGACGACAGCGAGCTGGTGGCCGAGGTTCGCCAGCAACTGGCCGAGCTGCCAAGCTACGGCTACCGGCGTGCATGCGCGCTGGTGAACCGCCAGCGCTTGGCCACAGGCCGAGCCCGCGTCAACGCCAAGCGCGTGTACCGGGTCATGGCTGCCCACAAGCTGCTGCTGCCGCGTGCGCCACGCCGGCGGCACTCCAGCCGGCCGCACAGCGGCAAGGTGGGCGTGGCGGCCAGCAACATGCGCTGGTGCTCGGACGGCTTTGAGATCCGTTGCGACTCCGGCCAGGTCGTCACGGCGACGTTCGCAAAGGACTGCTGTGACCGCGAGGTCATGGCCTGGCGCGCGTGGGCGGGCAAGGGGCTGCCTGGCGAGCCGGTGCGCGACATGCTCATCGAGGCCGTGGAGAAGCGCTTCGGCGCCGTGGACGCCATCCCGTCGCAGCATGCGTTGGAGTTCCTCTCGGACAACGGTGGTGCCTATATCGCGCACGACACGCGCAAGATTGCCCGCGCACTGGGGCTCACACCGATCCGTACGCCGGTGTGCAGTCCCCAGAGCAACGGCATCGCAGAAAGCTTCGTCAACACGTTCCGGCGTGACTACGTCAGCCGCATGGACCTCACCGACGCGGTGACCGTGCTGGCCCAGCTACCGGCGGCCTTCGAGCACTTCAACGAGGTGCACCCCCACTCCAGCCTGAAAATGCGTTCGCCGCGCGAGTTCAGGCGGCAACGAAGTCAGGCCTTAACCAACGGATAGGCCGTGTCCGGGAATACGGGGGCAAGACCA
>NZ_JAXOJX010000172.1:0-1231 GCF_034427735.1 Azohydromonas lata | reverse complement strand
GTCCACCGTGGCGTTGGTCGTGTCGACCGCCGTCGTGGTGTTGCCCGCGTCGTCCGTCACCGTCGCCGACACGTTGCGGCTCGTCGTGTCGATGTTGCCGGCCACGAGGGTGTAGCTGGCCGTCCACACGCCGTTGACGTTGGTCGCCGCCACGGCGGAACCGCCGCCGAACTGGCTGAAGTCAAACGTCACGCCGCCGATGGTATCGGCGTTGTTGTCGCCCAGGGCCGTGTTGATCCACGTGGCCGTCACCGTGTCGCCGATGCGGTAAGCGCCGCCCGTGCCGCTGGCGCCATGCCGTGTTGAACAGGCGCGAGAACCAGATTTCGCTTTCGCCGTCGGGGTACAGGAACACACGGCGCCGCAGCATGGTCACATAGATACCGCGATCGCTGGCCGCGGCCTGCCGCAGGATGGTGTTGCGGCGGCGCTCGAAGAGCTTGATCTGCCGCCGCGACAGCGACTCGTAGTACAGGCCTTCGATCTTGATGACCTGCCGCAGCCCATCGTCCGCGGTCATGACCGTTTCGTCGTCGTAGTGGCGGACGTACGGGATCAGCTCGCTCGCGGCGGGCTCGCGCTCGTCGATCTTGAAGCCCGCAGGGCGCGGAGCCGTGAACGACAAGTCGAACTTGCGGCTGAAGAGCTCAGCGAGGCGCAGCCCCAGACGCGGCTGTTGCGGTGGGGTTTCAGGCGGGTGGCCGCGGCCAGGACGCTGAAGAAGTACACGTCCTTGAGGCAGGCGAGGTAGCAGGCCGGCAGCAGGACCAGCACCAGCAGCACCGGCTGCCAAGCCTTGCAGATCATGGCGGCCATGCCCGGCACGTAGAGACTGATCGCCAGGCTCGCGAGGGTGAAGCCACCGAGCGTGAAGGGACGTGTCATGGCCGCTGCAAGCGGCTCGCCGTCGTCCTCGACGTCCTCGATGACCGCCGAGTTGGGGTTCATCAGATCACCCCGGCAGCGCCCGCGCGCAGTTCCTGCACGATGTTGGGCGCGAAGAAGACCGCAATGATGCCGATGGCCCAACCGCCGAACGCCATGATGTCGATGTGGCCACGCCAGCAGCGGATGCCTTGCACCACCAGGGCGATGAGGATGTAGCCGAAGAGCCACGCTCAAGGCGTCTTTTGCACCCTATCAGACAGCACAATCCGCCGCTGACTTCGACACAGGTCATGACGGATAAAGCAAAAGAGCGGACACCGAACCCTTATTCAGCCGTTGCTTC
>NZ_JAXOJX010000171.1:0-1246 GCF_034427735.1 Azohydromonas lata | reverse complement strand
AGCAGGCCCACGAGCACCCACACCAGCCCGGAGGCGCCCGCGGTGCCCAGGTCCTCGGCGAGCTTGAGGATGAGCGCCGCGGTGGTCACCACCGCGATGCCCATGCCCGTCATGCCGAAGACGTTGCCGCGGATGGAAGTGGTGGGATGGGACAGGCCCTTCAAGGCCTGGATGAAGCAGACGCTGGCCACCAAGTACAGCAGCGTGACGACGTTCATGCTCATCGCGCACCCTCCCCGCTGAGCTGCTTGGCGCCTTCGGCCGCGGCCGGCGCCTTCTTTTCCTTCTTCTTGAACATCTCCAGCATGCGCCGGGTGACGAGGAAGCCGCCGAAGACGTTGACCGCGGCCAGCGCCACGGCCAGCACGCCCATGCTCTTGCCCAGGCCCGTTTCCGTCAGCGCCGCCGCGAGCATGGCGCCCACGATGACGATGGCCGAGATGGCATTGGTCACGGCCATGAGCGGCGTGTGCAGCGCGGGCGTGACGGTCCAGACCACGTGGTAGCCGACGTAGATGGCCAGCACGAAGATGATCAGGTTGATGATGGTGTGTGAGACTTCCACGGCTTACCCCTTTCTGGTGATCTGTCCGTCGCGCGCCATGAGGCAGGCGACCACGATGTCGTCGTCCATGGGCACGTTCACGGCGGCGGCGTCCTTGGGCAGCACCAGCTTCAGGAAGTCCAGCACGTTGCGCGCGTAAAGCGAGGAGGCGTCCGCCGCCACCAGCGCAGGCAGGTTGGTCTCGCCGACGATGGTCACGCCGTTTTGCACCACGGTCTGCCCCGGCACGGTCAGCGCGCAGTTGCCGCCGTTGGCCGCGGCGAGGTCCACGATCACCGAGCCGGGCTTCATGGACTGCACCATTTCCGCCGACACCAGCTTGGGCGCCGGGCGGCCGGGAATCAGCGCGGTGGAGATCACCACGTCGGCGGCCGCCACGCGCTTGGCCACTTCAGCGCGCTGGCGCGCCAGCCAGCTCTCGGGCATGGGCCGCGCGTAGCCGCCCACGCCTTCGGCCGCTGCCTTCTCCTCAGCCGTCTCGTAGGGCACGTCGATGAACTTGGCGCCCAGCGACTCGACCTGCTCCTTCACCGAAGGGCGCACGTCGGACGCCTCGATGACGGCGCCCAGCCGCTTGGCCGTGGCGATGGCTTGCAACCCCGCCACGCCCACGCCCAGGATCACCACGCGCGCGGCCTTCACCGTGCCCGCGGCCGTCATCAGCATGGGGAAGAATTTCTG
>NZ_JAXOJX010000170.1:0-1253 GCF_034427735.1 Azohydromonas lata | reverse complement strand
CCGCCGGTGCAGGGCATCGGGCTGAGCGTGCCGGACCCCGAGCGCCCCGGTGAGCGGCTCATCGACTGGTGCAGTGCGCTGGACAAGCCGGCGCAGGCGGTGGACCAGCGGCTGAAGATGCCCGAGTGGATGGAGCTGGTGCAGCGGCGCGGGGGCCGGCTGCTGATGCAGGATGCGGGCGTGGCGGAGCTGGAGCAGCTGGCGCAGACGCATGACCTGGTGGTCCTGGCCGCGGGCAAGGGCGAGGTGGTCAAGCTCTTCGAGCGCGATGCGCAGCGCTCGGCGTTCGACAAGCCGCAGCGCGCGCTGGCGCTGACCTACGTGCACGGGCTGCAGCCTTCGCCCGAATACTCGCGCGTGGCGTTCAACCTGATCCCGGGCGTAGGTGAGTACTTCACGTTCCCGGCGCTGACGCTCTCGGGCCCGTGCCACATCATGGTGTTCGAGGGCATCCCGGGCGGCCCGATGGACTGCTGGCGCGGCGTGGCCAGCCCGCAGGAGCACCTGGCCACGAGCCGCCGCCTCCTCGAGACCTACCTGCCGTGGGAAGCCGAGCGCGCGCGCCACGCCGAGCTCACCGACGCCAACGGCATCCTGGCCGGCAGCTTCGCGCCGACCATCCGCAAGCCGGTGCTGCGGCTGCCCTCGGGCCGGGTGGTGTTCGGGCTGGGCGACGCGGTGGCGGTCAACGACCCGATCACGGGCCAGGGCTCGAACAACGCCACCAAGGCCTGCCGCGTCTACCTCGACGCGATCCTGGCGCACGGCGAGCAGCCCTTCACCGAGGCGTGGATGCAGCAGACCTTCGAGCGCTTCTGGAGCTACGCGCAGTACGTGGTGGAGTGGACCAACACGCTGCTGACACCGCCGCCGCCGCACCTGCTCAAGCTACTGGGCGCGGCCGGCCAGTGCCCGGCGCTGGCGCGCGCGATTGCCAACGGCTTCGACAACCCGCCGGACTTCTTCCCCTGGTGGACCGATGCTCAGGCGTGCGAGCGCTTCGTCGACAGCCACCTGGTCGCGGCGGCGGCCTGAACCAGGAGCACCACAGCATGAATGCCATCCTCGAACGCACGTCCCCGGCGCAGTGGGGCAGCACCGAGATCGAATCCAGGGCGCTGCGCCAGGTGCTCGGGCACTACCCCACCGGCGTGGCCATCGTCACCACGCGCAGCGCCGAGGGCCGCGCGGTGGGGCTGACGATCAACTCGTTCGCCTCGCTCTCGCTGGACCCGGCGCTGGTGCTGTGGAGC
>NZ_JAXOJX010000169.1:0-1264 GCF_034427735.1 Azohydromonas lata | reverse complement strand
AGGTCCGAGCGCGTGGCCACCTTGATCACCGGCACCTCCGCCAGCCCGTAGGGCGTGCCGCGGCCGGTGGTGAAGACGTGCAAATTCATGCCCGCGGCCAGCTGCAGCGTGCCGCAGATGAAGTCCGACGCCGGCGTGGCCGCGTAGATCAGCCCCTTCCTGCCACCCAGCTTCTCGCCCGGCGAGAGCACGCCGCTGATGGGCGCCGAGCCGGACTTCACGATGGAGCCCATGGCCTTCTCCACGATGTTGGACAGGCCCCCCTTCTTGTTGCCCGGCGTGGTGTTGGCGCTGCGGTCCACGCTGCCGCGCTGCAGGTACTCGTCGTACCAGGCCATTTCGCGGATCACGGCCTGCGCCACTTCCGGCGTCGCGGCGCGCGCGGTGAGCTGCGCCACGCCGTCGCGCACCTCGGTGGTCTCCGAGAACATCACGGTGGCGCCGGCTCGCACCAGCAAGTCGGCGCAAAAGCCCACGGCCGGGTTGGCGGTGACGCCGCTGAAGGCGTCCGAGCCGCCGCACTGCACGCCAACAATCAACTCCGAGGCCGGCACCGTCTCGCGCCGGCGCGCGTTCAGCCGCTGCAGGTGCACGCGGGCACGGGCCACGATGGTGTCGAGCATGGCCGTGAAGCCGTCGTGCTCCTGCAGCGTCACCACGTCCAGCGCCGGCTCCGTGGCCTGGCCGGTGCGCAGGTCGCGGATGGCAAAACTGCCCGGCGGCAGCAGCCGCTCCGGCTGCAGCTTCTCGCAGCCCAGGCTGACCACCAGCGCCTCGCCGCCGAAGTTCGGGTTCATGGAGATGTGGCGCAGCGTGCGGATGGGGATGACGGCGTCCGGCGCGTCGATGGCCACGCCGCAGCCGTAGCCGTGCTCCAGGCCCACCACGCCGTCCACGTGGGGGAACTGCGGCAGCAGCTCCTGGCGGATGCGCTGCACGGCGTGCTCCAGCACGCCGGCCACGCACTGCACGGTGGTGGTGATGGCCAGCAGGTTGCGCGTGCCCACCGAGCCGTCCGGGTTGCGGAAGCCCTCGAAGGTGAAGCCCTCCAGCGGCGGCAACTCCACCTTGCGCGTGGCCAGAGGCAGGTCTTCCAGGCCGCGGGCCTCGGGCATCCGCAGCCGGCGCTCGTTGACCCAGCTGCCGGCTTGCAGATCTTCCAGGGCGAAGCCGATGGGCACGTCGTAGCGGCGCACGGCGTCGCCGGCCTTGAGGTCTGCCAGGGCCACCTTGTGGCCTTGCGGCACGTGCTCGCGCAGCACCA
>NZ_JAXOJX010000168.1:0-1285 GCF_034427735.1 Azohydromonas lata | reverse complement strand
CACCGTGTTGGCGGCAATGGCCTGGCTGAACGTGTAGCTCTGGCTGCCGACGCTCACCTTGGTCCCAGCAGTCACCGCACCGGCGGTGCCCGTGTACTGCACGGCCACGGACGTGGCCTTGAGGTTGCCCAGGCCGTCGACGCTGGCCGTCAGCGTGCCGTTGGCCAGCTCGAACGCCGTGGTGCCCGCGGCACCCGAGCGCAAGCCGAAGCTGGCGTTGCTCAGCCGCAGCGACGCGGACGTGCCCGCGCTCAGTGCGGCCGTGACGTTGGAGCCCACGGCCACGATGTCCGTGCCGGTCTTGGCAAAGCCCAGGTCGCCAGACAGCGATACGAAGTTCGCGATGTCGGCGCTAAAGCCCTTGAGGCTGAAAGCCACCGTGTTGGCGGCAATCGCTTGGCTGAACGTGTAGCTTTGGCTACCAACGCTCACCTTGGTGCCAGCGGCCACCGCACCCGCCGTGCCGGTGTACTGCACCGCCACCGACGTGGCCTTGAGGTTGCCCAGGCCGTCGACGCTGGCCGTCAGCGTGCCGTTGGCCAGCTCGAACGCCGTGGTGCCCGCGGCACCCGAGCGCAGGCCAAAGCTCGCATTGCTCAGCCGCAGCGACGCGGACGTGCCCGCGCTCAGCGCGGCCGTGACGTTGGAGCCCACGGCCACGATGTCCGTGCCCGTCTTGGCGAAGCCCAGGTCGCCAGACAGCGACACGAAGTTGGCGATGTCCGCCGAGAAGCCCTTGAGGCTGAACGCCACCGTGTTGGCGGCAATCGCCTGGCTGAACGTGTAGCTCTGGCTGCCGACGCTCACCTTGGTGCCAGCGGCCACGGACGCACTGGTCCCCGTGTACCGCACGGCCACGGACGTGGCCTTGAGGTTGCCCAGGCCGTCGACAGTGGCCGTCAGCGTCCCGTTGGCCAGCTCGAACGCCGTGGTGCTGGCCGCGCCGGAACGCAGGCCGAAGCTGGCGTTGCTCAAGCGCAGCGAGGCCGACGTGCCCGCGCTCAGCGCAGCCGTCACGTTGGAGCCCACGGCCACGATATCCGTGCCCGTCTTGGCGAAGCCCAGGTCGCCAGACAGCGACACGAAGTTCGCAATGTCGGCGCTGAAGCCCTTGAGGCTGAAGGCCACCGTGTTGGCAGCGATGGCCTGGCTGAACGTGTAGCTCTGGCTGCCGACGCTCACCTTGGTGCCGGCCGTCACGGCACCGGCGGTGCCCGTGTACTGCACAGCCACCGAGGTGGCCTTGAGGTTGCCTAGGCCGTCAACGCTGGCCGTCAGCGTACCG
>NZ_JAXOJX010000167.1:0-1377 GCF_034427735.1 Azohydromonas lata | reverse complement strand
CACCACCACGGTGGCAGACACGGGCAACGCCACGGTGGACAACGTGGCGCCCACGGTGACTGACGCCAACGTGAGCATCAGCGGCGCCACGGGCACGGGCGGCGCGTTCAAGATCGGCGACACGGTCACGGCCACGTGGACCAATGTGGGCGGCGACGCCAACGCCGACATCAGCGGCGTGACGTTCGACTTCAGCGCGTTCGGCGGCGGCACGGCCGTGGCGGCGACCAACGTCAACGGCGTGTGGACGGCGAGCTACACCCTCGTGGCCGGCAGCATCGATGCCACCAGCCGCAACGTGTCGGCGACGGTGACGGACAACGCGGGCAACACCGCGACGGCGGCCGACACGACCAATGCCACGGTGGACAACGTGTCGCCCACGGTGACTGACGGGCACATCGGCATCAGCGGCGCCACGGGCACGGGCGGCGCGTTCAAGATCGGCGACACGGTCACGGCGGCGTGGACCAACACGGCCCAAGGCGACAACAACACCGACATCAGCGGCGTGACGTTCGACTTCAGCGCGTTCGGCGGCGGGGCTGCCGTGGCGGCGACCAACGTCAACGGCGTGTGGACGGCGAGCTACACCCTCGTGGCCGGCGGCATCGACCTCACCAACCGCAACGTGTCGGCGACGGTGACGGACGACGCGGGCAACACCACGACGATGGCCGACACGAGCAATGCCACGGTGAACAACGTGGCGCCCACGGTGACGGACGCCAACGTGAGCATCAGCGGTGCCAGCGGCAGCGGCGGAACCTACAAGATTGGCGACACGGTCACGGCCACCTGGACCAATGTGGGCGGCGAGAACAACGCCGACACCATCAGCGGCGTGACGTTTGACTTCAGCCAGTTCGGCGGCGGTTCCGCCGTGGCGGCGACCAACGTCAACGGCGTGTGGACGGCCAGCTACACCCTCGTGGCCGGCGGCATCGACCTCACCAACCGCAACGTGACGGCGACGGTGACGGACGACGCGGGCAACACCGCGACGACGGCCGACACGAGCAACGCCACGGTGGACAACGTGGCGCCCACGGTGACTGACGCCAACGTGAGCATCAGCGGCGGCAGCGGCACGGGCGGGGCCTACAAGATTGGCGACACGGTCACGGCCACCTGGACCAATGCAAGCGGCGACGCCAACGCCGACACCATCAGCGGGGTGACGTTCGACTTCAGCCAGTTCGGCGGCGGTAGCGCCGTGGCGGCGACCAGCGTCAACGGCGTGTGGACGGCGACCTACACCCTCGTGGCCGGCAGCATCGACGCCACGAGCCGCAACGTGTCGGCGACGGTGACGGACAACGCGGGCAACACCACCACGGTGGCAGACACGGGCAACGCCACGGTGGACAACGTGGT
>NZ_JAXOJX010000166.1:0-1395 GCF_034427735.1 Azohydromonas lata | reverse complement strand
TGTCCTACTTTCACACGGGAATCCGCACTATCATCGGCGCTGAGGTGTTTCACGATCCTGTTCGGGATGGGAAGGGGTGGGACCACCTCGCTATGGTCATCAGGCTTGAACTTTTTGCCTGATTGCCTTTTCGGCAATCAAGCCAATTCAATAGAGTCTATCAGCTTTATTGATTGCGTCGCCGCTTTGTTGGGCAACAACTTCAAATGCTCATCTTTGACTGTTTTGTCAAAGTTATAGGGTCAAGCCTCACGGGCAATTAGTACTGGTCAGCTTAACGCATTACTGCGCTTCCACACCCAGCCTATCAACGTCCTGGTCTCGAACGACCCTTTAGCAGGCTCAAGGCCTGGGCAAGACTCATCTTGAGACGAGTTTCCCGCTTAGATGCTTTCAGCGGTTATCTCTTCCGCACTTAGCTACCCGGCAATGCCACTGGCGTGACAACCGGTACACCAGAGGTGCGTCCACTCCGGTCCTCTCGTACTAGGAGCAGGCTCTCTCAATCTTGCAGCGCCCACGGAAGATAGGGACCAAACTGTCTCACGACGTTTTAAACCCAGCTCACGTACCTCTTTAAATGGCGAACAGCCATACCCTTGGGACCGGCTACAGCCCCAGGATGAGATGAGCCGACATCGAGGTGCCAAACACCGCCGTCGATATGAACTCTTGGGCGGTATCAGCCTGTTATCCCCAGAGTACCTTTTATCCGTTGAGCGATGGCCCTTCCATACAGAACCACCGGATCACTTTGTCCTACTTTCGTACCTGCTCGACTTGTCAGTCTCGCAGTCAAGCACGCTTATGCCAATGCACTATCAGCACGATTTCCGACCGTGCCTAGCGTACCTTCGAACTCCTCCGTTACGCTTTGGGAGGAGACCGCCCCAGTCAAACTGCCCACCATACACTGTCCCCAACCCGGATCACGGGCCAAGGTTAGAACCTCAAACACACCAGGGTGGTATTTCAAGGACGGCTCCACTGAATCTAGCGACTCAGTTTCAAAGCCTCCCACCTATCCTACACAGATCTGTTCAAAGTCCAATGTAAAGCTACAGTAAAGGTTCATGGGGTCTTTCCGTCTTTCCGCGGGGAGATTGCATCATCACAAACATTTCAACTTCGCTGAGTCTCTGGAGGAGACAGTGTGGCCATCGTTACGCCATTCGTGCAGGTCGGAACTTACCCGACAAGGAATTTCGCTACCTTAGGACCGTTATAGTTACGGCCGCCGTTTACTGGGACTTCAATCAAGAGCTTGCACCCCATCATTTAATCTTCCAGCACCGGGCAGGCGTCACACCCTATACGTCGACTTTCGTCTTTGCAGAGTGCTGTGTTTTTAATAAACAGTCGCAGCCACCGATTCTCTGCGACCCCATTCGGCTC
>NZ_JAXOJX010000165.1:0-1672 GCF_034427735.1 Azohydromonas lata | reverse complement strand
CCAGGTGCGCCTCGTCCGGCGTGAGCCAGATGCCGCGGCGGCGCAGCCAGGCGCCCACCTCCGGGCGGCTGGTCCACACCGCCAGCGGCACGGCCAGCAGCAGCGGCAGCCACACCGGCGCCAGCGTCGGCACCTGTGCGAAATAGGCCACCGCCGCGGCCGGCAGGGCCCAGGGGCCGAAGCGGCGTGCCGCGTCACCCCAGCGCAGTGCCACGGCGTCGCGCGAGGGGGACTTCCAATCCAGCTTCAGCCCGGTGAGCGCGCCCAGCACGAACACCGTGTGCGCCAGCATGCGCAAGGGCGCCTGCAGCGCGGACAGCAAGGCTTCCAGCAGCGAGCCGGCGACCAGTTTCGCCGCGCCGCCGAACTCCGCGGCCTGGCCGCGGCGCAGGATCAGCGCCACGCCCAACACCCGCGGCGCGGCCAGCATGGCCAGCGTCAGCACCCACAGCACCGGCGCGCCGGAAAAGACGTGCGTGGCGCCGTCGTCGGCACTGAGCACGCCCAGCGCCATGAAGGCCAGCCACAGCGGCGAGGCGACGTAGGAGAGGGCGCCGCTCACGAACATGGCGCGGTGCACGGCGGCAAAGCCCGGCTCGGCCACCAGCCACGCGTTTTGCAGGTTGCCCTGGCACCAGCGGCGGTCGCGCTGCAACTCGTCCAGCAGGTGCGCCGGGGGTTGCTCGAAGCTGCCGGGCAGGTCCACCAGCCACACCTCGTAGCCGGCGCGGCGCATGAGCGCGGCCTCCACGAAGTCGTGCGACAGGATCTCGCCGCCCAGGCCGCCGCGCCGCGGCAGCGGGGCCAGCGCGCAGTGCTTCATGAAGGGCTCGATGCGCAGCATGGCGTTGTGGCCCCAGTAGTGGGACTCGCCCAACTGCCAGCAGCGCAGGCCTGCGCCGAAGAGCGGCGCCGCCACGCGGCCCAGGAACTGCTGCGCGCGGGCGTGCAGCGTGTCGTGGCCGCGGGCCACGGGCTGCGTCTGCAGGATGCCCACGCGCGGGTGCTGCTCCATGAGGGCCTGCATCTTCACCAGGCACTCGCCGCTCATCACGCTGTCGGCGTCCAGCACCACCATGTAGCGGTAGAGCGCGCCCCAGCGGCGGCAGAAGTCGGCCACGTTGCCGGCCTTGCGCTTGGTGCGGCGGCGGCGGTGGCGGTAATAAATGCGTTCGCCCAGCTCCGGGCCCATCACGGCGCGCAGCTCGCGCCAGGCGCGCAGCTCGGCCGCGCGCAGCGCGGGGTCGCTGCTGTCGGAGAGGATGAAGAGGTCGAAGTCGGCGTCGCGCCCCGTGGCGCGCAGCGACTCCAGCGTCTCGCGCAGCCCGGCGAAGACGGCGTCCATGTCCTCGTTGCAGATGGGCATGGCCAGCGCGACGCGGGCGCGGGTGCCGTCGCCGGACGAGTGGGCGTGGCCGTCGGCCAGCAGCTCGTCGGCGCGCAGGGCGAACGCGTCGCCCCGGCGCAGGCTCAGGTAGCCCGCCAGCGCCGTGAAGCAGCCGGCGCTGACCCAGCCGAAGAGCAGGAAGAACAGCAGCAGGTGCGCCGCTTCCACCCAGTCCAGCCCGTCGGCCGCGGCCGGCTGCGCCAGCACCAGCGTGGCGGCCGCGGCCGAGAGGCCCACGGCCGTGAGCAGTCCGCCGCGGCGGCGCCGCGCGGCGGCGCGCCAGGC
>NZ_JAXOJX010000164.1:0-1699 GCF_034427735.1 Azohydromonas lata | reverse complement strand
TGTCAGTGCCGGCGTCGATGGTGGCCGCGTCGTTGACGCCAGTGATGACGACGGTGACGGTCTGCGTCGCAGTGCCGTCCAGGCTTTGGACGGTGAAGGTCTCGGTGTGCGTTTCACCTTGCTTGAGCGCTTGCAGCGCGGCCAGGCTGTTGTCGACCGTGTAGCTCCAGGTGCCAGCGGCGTTGATGGTCAGCGTGCCCCAGGCGCCGCCGCTGGTGGTGTCGGTGACGGTGACGGTGACGGTAGTGGAGAACTTGTCCTGGCCGGCGTCGGTGTCAGAGACCGCCAGCGAGCCCGTGCGTGTGAGCTGAATGCCCGGCGTGACGGCGTCGGTGTCAGCGTCTTCGGTCAGCGCGGCTTGGGCATTGGCGCCGTTGGTGCCCGCGTCGATGGTGGCGGCGTCGTTGACGCCGGTGATGACGATGGTGACGGTCTGCGTCGCGGTGCCGTCCAGGCTTTGAACGGTGAAGGTCTCCGTGTGCGTCTCGCCCTGCTTGAGCGCCTGCAGCGCGGCCAGGCTGTTGTCGACCGTGTAGCTCCAGGTGCCGGCGGCTTTGATGGTCAGCGTGCCCCAGGCGCCGCCGCTGGTGGTGTCGGTGACGGTGGTGGAGAACTTGTTCTGGCCAGCGTCGGAGTCAGAGATCGCCAACGAGCCCGTGCGCGTGAGCTGAATGCCCGGCGTAACGCTGTCGGTATCGGCATCTTCAGTCAGCGCGGCTCGGGCGTTGGCGCTGTCAGTGCCTGCGTCGATAGAGGCAGCGTCGTTGACGCCGGTGATGACGATGGTGACGGTCTGCGTCGCAGTGCCGTCCAGGCTTTGGACGGTGAAGGTCTCGGTGTGGGTCTCGCCTTGCTTGAGCGCCTGCAGCGCGGCCAGGCTGTTGTCGACCGCGTAGCTCCAGGTGCCGGCGGCGTTGATGGTCAGCGCGCCCCAGGCGCCGCCGCTGGTGGTGTCGGAGACGGTGGTGGAGAACTTGTTCTGGCCGGTGTCGGAGTCAGAGACGGACAGCGAGCCCGTGCGCGTGAGCTGAATGCCGGGCGTGACGGTGTCGGTGTCGGCGTCGTCAGTCAGCGCGGCTTGGGCATCGGCACCGTCGGTGCCGGCGTCAATGGTGGCCGCGTCGTTGACGCCGGTGATGACAACGGTGACGGTCTGCGAGGCGGTGCCGTCCAGGCTTTGAACGGTGAAGGTCTCGGTGTGGGTCTCGCCTTGCTTGAGGGCCTGCAGCGCGGCCAGGCTGTTGTCGACCGCGTAGCTCCAGGTGCCGGCGGCGTTGATGGTCAGCGTGCCCCAGGCGCCGCCGCTGGTGGTGTCGGTGACGGTGGTGGAGAACTTGTCCTGGCCGGCATCGGCATCAGAGACGGACAGCGAGCCCGTGCGCGCGAGCTGAATGCCCGACGTGAGGGCATCGGTGTCGGCGTCTTCCGTCAACGCGGCCTGGGCGTTGACGCCGTCAGTGCCGGCGTTGATGGTGGCGGCATCGTTGACGCCAGTGATGACGATGGTGACGGTCTGCGTCGCAGTACCGTCCAAACTGGTCACAGAGAAGGTCTCGGTGTGGGTCTCGCCTGCCTTAAGCGCCTGCAGCGCAGCCAGGCTGTTGTCGACCGAGTAGCTCCAGGCGCCGGCGGCGTTGATGGTCAGCGCGCCCCAGGCGCCGCCGCTGGTGGTGTCGGTGACGGTGGTGGAGAACTTGTC
>NZ_JAXOJX010000163.1:0-1714 GCF_034427735.1 Azohydromonas lata | reverse complement strand
ATTGGCCAGCTCGAACGCCGTGGTGCCCGTAGCACCCGAGCGCAGGCCGAAGCTGGCATTGCTCAGCCGCAGCGAAGCGGACGTGCCCGCGCTCAGCGCAGCCGTCACATTGCTGCCCACGGCCACGATGTCGGTGCCCGTCTTGGCAAAGCCCAGGTCGCCGGACAGCGACACGAAGTTCGCGATGTCGGCCGAGAAGCCCTTGAGCGTGAACGCCACCGTGTTCGCGGCGATGGCCTGGCTGAACGTGTAGCTCTGGCTGCCGACGCTGACCTTGCTGCCAACGGTCACCGCACCAGCGGTACCCGTGTACTGCACGGCCACAGACGTGGCCTTGAGGTTGCCCAGGCCGTCAACGCTGGCTGTCAGCGTGCCATTGGCCAGTTCAAACGCCGTGGTGCCTGCAGCACCGGAACGCAGGCCGAAGCTGGCATTGCTCAGCCGCAGCGAAGCGGACGTACCGGCGCTCAGCGCGGCCGTCACGTTGGCGCCCACGGCCACGATGTCCGTACCGGTCTTGGCGAAGCCCAGGTCACCGGACAGCGACACGAAGTTGGCGATATCGGCCGAGAAGCCTTTGAGCGTGAACGCCACCGTGTTGGCAGCGATGGCCTGGCTGAACGTGTAGCTTTGGCTGCCAACGCTCAGCTTGGTGCCGGCTGTCACGGACGCACTGGCCCCCGTGTACCGCACAGCTACCGACGTGGCCTTGAGGTTGCCCAGGCCGTCGACGCTGGCCGTCAGCGTGCCGTTGGCCAGCTCGAACACCGTGGTGCCGGCCGCTCCCGAACGCAGGCCGAAGCTGGCGTTGCTCAGCCGCAGCGAGGCGGACGTGCCCGCGCTCAGCGCGGCCGTCACATTGCTGCCCACGGCCACGATGTCCGTGCCGGTCTTGGCAAAGCCCAGGTCACCAGACAGCGACACGAAGTTGGTGATGTCGGCGCTGAAGCCCTTGAGCGTGAACGCCACCGTGTTGGCGGCGATGGCCTGGCTGAACGTGTAGCTCTGGCTGCCAACGCTCACCTTCGTGCCGGCCGTCACCGCACCAGCGGTGCCCGTGTATTGCACGGCCACCGAGGTGGCCTTGAGGTTGCCCAGGCCGTCGACAGTGGCCGTCAGCGTGCCGTTGGCCAGCTCGAATGCTGTGGTGCCCGCGGCACCCGAGCGCAGGCCGAAGCTGGCATTGCTCAGGCGCAGCGAAGCCGACGTACCGGCGCTCAGCGCAGCCGTCACGTTGGAGCCCACGGCCACGATGTCCGTGCCGGTCTTGGCGAAGCCCAGGTCGCCAGACAACGACACGAAGTTGGCGATGTCGGCGCTGAAGCCCTTGAGGCTGAAGGCCACCGTGTTGGCGGCGATGGCTTGGCTGAACGTGTAGCTCTGGCTGCCGACGCTCACCTTGGTCCCAGCAGTCACCGCACCGGCGGTGCCCGTGTACTGCACGGCCACCGAGGTGGCCTTGAGGTTGCCCAGGCCGTCGACGCTGGCCGTCAGCGTACCGTTGGCCAGTTCAAACGCCGTGGTGCCCGCGGCACCCGAGCGCAAGCCGAAGCTGGCGCTGCTCAAGCGCAGCGACGCGGACGTGCCCGCGCTCAGCGCAGCCGTCACGTTGGAGCCCACGGCCACGATGTCCGTGCCCGTCTTGGCAAAACCCAGGTCGCCGGACAGCGACACGAAGTTCGCGATGTCGGCCGAGAAGCCCTTGAGCGTGAAC
>NZ_JAXOJX010000162.1:0-1772 GCF_034427735.1 Azohydromonas lata | reverse complement strand
CGCTTCGCGGGCGAAGTTCTTTTCCTTGTACTCCTTGGACTTGGTCCAGTCGCGGATCTCGGCGATCTTGACCTCGGAGTGGTTGAACTCGAAGTTGGCCTTCTTGTTGGCGAACAGCTCCTGGTACTCCGGCTCGCGGAACAGCAGCTCGTGGTCCTTGATCTGGTCTGCGCTTTGGGGCATTTGAATCTCTCCAGTGACGTGATCTCAATGAGTTCCGTCACACCCGCGAAAGCGGGTGTCCACGAGTGCCGGGCAGCATCCCGGCGTTCGTGGATGCCCGCTTACGCGGGCATGACGAAGGTGTTGCTCAGGCCGCCTTTTTCCACGGGGCTTGCGTGAGCTTCCAGATCGGCGAGCTGATGGCCATGTCCATGTCACGCGCGAAGATGGCGAAGCCGTCGTAGCCGTGGTAGGGGCCGGAGTAGTCCCAGGAGTGCATCTGGCGGAAGGGCACGCCCATCTTCTGGAAGACGTACTTTTCCTTGATGCCCGAGCCCACGAGGTCGGGCTTGAGGCCCTCGACGAACTTCTCGAACTCGAAGCCGGTCACGTCGTCATAGATCAGCGTGGAGTCCTTGATGTAGTGCGTGGTGCGCTGGTAGTCGTCGTTGTGGGCGAACTCGTAGCCCGTGCCGACGATCTCCATGCCCAGGTCCTCGTAGGCGCCGATGACGTGGCGCGGGCGCAGGCCGCCCACGTACAGCATCACGGTCTTGCCTTGCAGGCGCGGCTTGTACTTGGCGATGACGGCGTCCACCATCGGCTGGTACTTGGCGATCACGGCCTCGGCGTTGGCCTTGATCTTGTCGTCGAAGTGGCTGGCGATGCTGCGCAGGCTCTCGGCGATCTTGGTGGGGCCGAAGAAGTTGTACTCGACCCAGGGAATGCCGTACTTCTCTTCCATGTGCCGGCTGATGTAGTTCATCGAGCGGTAGCAGTGGATGAGGTTGAGCTTGGCCTTGGGGGTGTTCTCCAGCTCGGCGATGGTGCCGTCGCCCGACCACTGGGCGATCACGCGCAGGCCGATCTCTTCGAGCAGGATGCGGCTGGACCAGGCGTCGCCACCGATGTTGTAGTCACCGATGATGGTGACGTCGTACGGGGTGCTCTCGAACTCGCGCTCTTTCTTGGTCGTGCCGTCGAAGACCCAGTCGCGGATGGCGTCGTTGGCCAGGTGGTGGCCCAGCGACTGCGACACGCCACGGAAGCCTTCGCAACGCACCGGGACGATGGTGTGGTTGCCGTGCTCCTTGCTCTTCTTCTTCGACACGGCTTCGATGTCGTCGCCGATCAGGCCGATGGGGCACTCCGACTGGATGGAGATGCCCTTGTTCAGCGGGAACAGGTCCTGGATCTCGTCGATGATCTTGTCGAGCTTCTTGTCGCCGCCGAAGACGATGTCCTTCTCCTGGAAGTCGGAGGTGAACTGCATCGTCACGAAGGTGTCCACACCGGTCACGCCGATGTAGTAGTTGCGCCGCGAGGCCCAGGAATACTGGCCGCAGCCCACGGGGCCGTGGGAGATGTGGATCATGTCCTTGATCGGGCCCCACACCACGCCCTTGGAGCCGGCGTAGGCGCAGCCGCGGATGGTCATGACACCCGGCAGGCTCTTGATGTTGGACTTGACGCCGCAGTCGGGCTTGCCCTCTTCATAGTTGTTGAGGTGCTTGGCGCGACGCTTGGCCATCTTCTCGGGATAGGCCTTCAGGACTTCATCGATCAAGGCCTTGTTGGCGGCCTTGCGCTCTTCAACGGTCATGCTCATG
>NZ_JAXOJX010000161.1:0-1776 GCF_034427735.1 Azohydromonas lata | reverse complement strand
AATTGACTGCAGTCCTTGACGATTTCTACTTCCCGTAGAAGTCAAAGTTATAGGGTCAAGTGACTAAGTGCATGTGGTGGATGCCTTGGCGATTACAGGCGACGAAGGACGTGATAGCCTGCGATAAGCTTCGGGGAGCTGGCAAATTAGCTTTGATCCGGAGATTTCCGAATGGGGAAACCCACCCGCAAGGGTATCTTGCACTGAATACATAGGTGCTAGAGGCGAACCGGGTGAACTGAAACATCTCAGTAGCTCGAGGAACAGACATCAACCGAGATTCCGAAAGTAGTGGCGAGCGAAATCGGAACAGCCTGCCAGTGATAGCACGGGACTTAACAAAGCGGCATGGAAAGGCCGGCCATAGTGGGTGATAGCCCCGTATGTGAAAAGACCTGTGTGGTACTAAGCTGGCGACAAGTAGGGCGGGACACGTGAAATCCTGTCTGAAGATGGGGGGACCATCCTCCAAGGCTAAATACTCGTAATCGACCGATAGTGAACCAGTACCGTGAGGGAAAGGCGAAAAGAACCCCGGGAGGGGAGTGAAATAGATCCTGAAACCGCATGCATACAAAAAGTCGGAGCCCTTCGGGGTGACGGCGTACCTTTTGTATAATGGGTCAGCGACTTACATTCAGTGGCAAGCTTAACCGAATAGGGAAGGCGCAGGGAAACCGAGTCCGAATAGGGCGAACTTCAGTCGCTGGGTGTAGACCCGAAACCAGGTGATCTATCCATGGCCAGGATGAAGGTGAGGTAACACTTACTGGAGGTCCGAACCGACTAGTGTTGCAAAACTAGCGGATGAGCTGTGGATAGGGGTGAAAGGCTAAACAAACCTGGAGATAGCTGGTTCTCTCCGAAAACTATTTAGGTAGTGCCTCAAGTATTACCGCCGGGGGTAGAGCACTGTTATGGCTAGGGGGTCATGGCGACTTACCAAACCATTGCAAACTCCGAATACCGGCGAGTACAGCTTGGGAGACAGAGCACCGGGTGCTAACGTCCGGACTCAAGAGGGAAACAACCCAGACCGCCAGCTAAGGTCCCCAAAATTGGCTAAGTGGGAAACGAAGTGGGAAGGCTAAAACAGTCAGGATGTTGGCTTAGAAGCAGCCACCATTTAAAGAAAGCGTAATAGCTCACTGATCGAGTCGTCCTGCGCGGAAGATGTAACGGGGCTAAGCCAGTTACCGAAGCTGCGGATGCGCCCGCAAGGGTGCGTGGTAGGAGAGCGTTCCGTAGGCCTGTGAAGGTGTCTTGTGAAGGATGCTGGAGGTATCGGAAGTGCGAATGCTGACATGAGTAGCGTTAAAGGGGGTGAAAAGCCCCCTCGCCGTAAGCGCAAGGTTTCCTACGCAACGTTCATCGGCGTAGGGTGAGTCGGCCCCTAAGGCGAGGCAGAGATGCGTAGCTGATGGGAAACAGGTCAATATTCCTGTACCGATCAATAGTGCGATGTGGGGACGGAGAAGGTTAGCTCAGCCAACTGTTGGAATAGTTGGTTCAAGCCCGTAGTCGTGGTCCTTAGGCAAATCCGGGGATCTGAGATGAGAGGTGATAACGAGGCTGCTTGCAGCCGAAGTGAGTGATACCCTGCTTCCAAGAAAAGCCACTAAGCTTCAGCTATTGACGACCGTACCGCAAACCGACACTGGTGCGCGTGATGAGTATTCTCAGGCGCTTGAGAGAACTCTGGAGAAGGAACTCGGCAAATTGACACCGTAACTTCGGAAGAAGGTGTGCCCCGAGTAGGTGAAGTCCCTTGCGGAT
>NZ_JAXOJX010000160.1:0-2246 GCF_034427735.1 Azohydromonas lata | reverse complement strand
CGCTCGCCCGCGGGCGTGGGCACCATGCCGCGCGCGGTGCGGACGAACAGCGGCACCTGCGCCGCCCGCTCCAGTTCCGCCACGGCCCGCGCCACCGCCGGCTGCGACAGGTGAATCGCCTCGGCCGCCCGCACCGTGCTGCCATGCCGCGCCACGGCGCGCAGCGCGAACAAGGCCTTCAGGCGCTCGGCCAGTGGCGGGAACTCAAAGGGGTCCGGCCCCGCGGGTGCTGCGGCCTGGGGAGGGGCGGCGGCGACGGGCGCGCGGCGGGCCAAAGACGCCGGGCCGGCGCTGTGCCGGCGAGCGGGATCGGACATGGAGGGCTCGGTGGGCTTCGATGCCGGGCGGCGACAAGCGGCACGCCGCGGAGGCGGCGGATTGCACCACGCCACGCGCCCGGCCGCCGAAAAAAGATCAGGCTGCAACTGCCGCTCAACCGTGCGCGTGGAAGACGCGCCGGCCAAGCGCACCCTCTGCGAGCTGCCGGATCGCGGCGACGTCGACGCCTTCGTCGCCCCGCGCCCGCCCAGCCGCCACGTGCTGCGGCGCAACCCGGACATCGCCCGGCTGTTCGACGATCCCACCGCCACCGCAGGGCGGTTGCGTGCGTCATCAATGGCGCGGCGGCCGCTGCAGTCGCTGCGGCCAGGAGCTGCGGTGGCGTTTGCGAGAATTCCCCACCCTGCCACTTCGCCCTGCTGCCGTGCGTGTCTCCAAAGCTGTCCAGGAAAGAGAAAACGAAGTCGCCCGCCGCATGCTTCGGCACTGGCACGAGGCCGTGCCCAACGACCGCATGGCGCACCTGCTCAAGGACACCATGCGCGCCTTCGACCGCTCGTTGCGCGCGCGGCTGGCACGCCACGGCGTGCAGATGGGGCACTGGGTCTACCTGCGCATCCTGTGGGAGCGCGACGGCCTCACCAAGCGCGAGCTCAGCATGGAGGCCGGCGTGGCCGAGCCCACCACCTTCATCGCGCTGCGCGCCATGGAGTCGCTGGGCTACGTGCGGCTGGAGCAGCGCGCCGACAACCGCAAGAACGTCTACGTCCACCTCACCGACGAAGGCCGGCAGCTCAAGGGCGTGCTGGTGCCGCTGGCCGAGGAGGTCAACGCCATCGCGCTGCAGGGCGTGCCGGAGGCCGAGGCCGCCGCCGCGCGCCGTACCCTGCTGACCATGCTGGACAACCTCTCGCGCGACGAGGCGCAGGGCGATTGAAAAAAAGCGGCCCAGGTGCTTGACCTTCCCACCGTGGCAAGGCTGAGACTGGCGCCCATTCACCCCTTGAGGAGCACTTGCCATGATCGAGTTCACCCTGCCTGACATGAGCTGCGGCCACTGCGTGGGCGCCGTGACCCAGGCGCTGCAGGCCGCTGCGCCGCAGGCGCGCGTGCACGTCGACCTGGCCACCAAGAAGGTGCAGGTCGAGAACGCCGAGGACCGCGAGGCCCTGGCCCGCGCCCTGTCCGACGCCGGCTACGACCCTGCGTGACGCACTGCCGCCCCGTGCGCCCGGCTTGACCCTGGTAAAGCCGGCGCGCGGCGCGGCGCCTAAACTTGCGTCCACCCCTGCGTCCTTCATCCGCCGTCCTGCCCGTGCGCCGCCTCATCGCCATCGTCCTGATGCTCCTGCTGCCGCTGCAGTCGGCGTGGGCGCTCGTGGCCATGCCGTGCCTGGGGCACCTGAGCCTGCCGCTGGCCGTCCAGGCAGCCCAGGCCGAGGCGCAGGGACACGGTGCGGCGCACCATGCCGCGCATGCCGGCCATGACGTGGCGCCTGCAGCCCTGGCGCATCAAGCCGGTGCGGCAGCGCATCAGCACCGCGACGGCCACGATGGCCATGACGCCGCGGCGACGGGCCCGGCCGATGACGGCGGCACTTCTTCCTCCCCCCTGTCCGACCCCTGCAGCGGCTCCGCCGCCTGCATGAGCCTGCACTCGCCCCCGCTGTCCGCCGCGTTCGACGCCGGCTTGCCGGCCCTGGCGCCCGCGGGCTGGCTGCCGCCCGCGCCAGGGCAGCGCTTCAGCTCCGTGCCGCCGCAGCGGCTGCACCGGCCGCCCATAGGCCTGGCCGCCTGAAGCGGCGCCAGGTTCCTTTCCCAGCCTGACCGCGACGAGGCTGCTGCCGCCGTGCAGCGCCGCCCGCCCGTGCGCCGCTTCCCCAACGCCTTGCAGTTGCACCGTTGCAGAGGAAGCCTCGATGAGACGAATCACCGTGCCGGTGGTGCTCGCGGCCGCCGTGTCCGCG
>NZ_JAXOJX010000159.1:0-2422 GCF_034427735.1 Azohydromonas lata | reverse complement strand
AGAGACAGGGCGAAGTAGCCGATGGCGGCGGGCGCCTCCTGCGGCGGCAGCAGCATGGCCGCGGCCTGCCAGGCGCTGCAGGTGGCGAGTTGCCCGCCCACGTGCAGCAGCGCCCGCGGCGGTTCGCCCGGGGCGGGCTGCAGGTCCGCCAGATGCGCCACCCGCACGCCGCCGCAGCCGCGCAGGTCGCGCGCGGCCAGGCCGGCAAAGCGCACGCCGCGCGGCGCCAGCAGGCGCGCCGCCACGCGCGCCAGCAGCAGGTCGCCGAAGTTGTGGCGGTCGTACGCGCCCAGCAGGGTCACGGGGGTGGTCATGGCAACGGCTTGGGGCTTGAAAGGTGGCTGACAGCCGGCGGGCAATCTTTTTGCCCCTTGCGGGCAGGCCGCGCGGACACCCAAGCAAGCTTGATCCGGCCAACGCGGCCGGAGCCGGCGCCTTCGCCGGTGGCAACGCATGAGGATGCTGATGAAAACCAAAGATCTCCTGCCTGCAGACCAAGCCCAAGCCCAACTCAAGCCGGCCAACGCCGCCCGCCGCGGCATGCTCGGCGCGCTGGCGGCCGTGCCGCTGGTGCTGGCGACCACGGGCTGCGCCATCACGCGCGGCGGCAGCGACAAGAAAACACCCGAGCAGCACCGCCGCGACATCGACAGCAACGCCGACGCCACGCTCAGCCGCCTGTACGAGCAGGTGCGCGGCTCGCGCGAGCTCACCGCCAAGGCGCGCGGCCTGCTGATCTTCCCCTCCATCCTGGCCGCGGGCCTGGTGGTGGGCGGCGAGTACGGCGAGGGCGTGCTGCGCGCGGGCGGGCGCTCCCAGGCCTACTACCGCGCCGCCAGCGGCTCCTTCGGCTTCCAAGCCGGGGCGCAGTCCAAGGCGGTGGTCATCGTCTTCCTCACCCAAGAGGCGCTGGACAAGTTCCGCAACAGCAACGGCTGGACGGCGGGCGTGGACGGCTCCGTGGCCCTGCTCAAGATCGGCGCCAACGGCGAAGTCGACACCTCCACCATCAAGAACGACGTCGCCGCCTTCGCGCTCACCAACGCGGGGCTCATGTACAACCTGACGATAGAGGGCACCAAGATCACGCGCATGGACCTGTAAGGCGCGGCGCAAGGGCCAGCGAAGGGCGGCGCGTTGCGCGGGCAACGGCCCAGCGGCAGGTGTTAGACCGTCTGACACCGTGTTCAGGGGGCCGTCTGGGGGAGCGTTGGCGCGCACCGGCATCCCGCCGGCACGCGCGCTTCGCTCCCTTACCCGTCATGCCCGCGAAGGCGCACTGCGGTCCGGGCAGAGGGGCAAGCGCCAGCCGGAGACAGACCCGCAGCGCCCCCCAACCCGTCATTCCCGCGAAGGCGGGAATCCAGGCGGGCCCCAAGCCGGCCGTCAGCTCATGGGCCGGCGTCGCAAGGTCCAAAACCGCACTTTTCCTGCGTTGCCCCTTCGCTCTGGCGTGGGGCCGCCTGGATTCCCGCCTTCGCGGGAATGACGAAGTGGGGTGCGAAGCGCCTGGGCTCACGGGATGCCAACGACGGCCGACTTTCTCCGGACACCAATGCGCCGGCGCGGGCACCACGAAGTAGCAGGCGCAACCGATCCACTTGCGGGCTGCGGGCTGCGGGCTGCGGGCTGCGGGCTGCGGGCTGCGGGCGGCTGCGGCTTACACGTCGCGCCGGCAGTCGTTCCAGGCTGGGTCCTTGTCCTTCACCTTCCGCTCGCCGTCGTCACACCCCCTCCCCCGGCAGCATCAGCCCCTCCTGCACCGCCAGCCGCTCCAGCGCCTGCTCGAACAGCGCGCGCGCGGTGCCGGCGACCTGGCCCAAGTAGGCGTGCAGCGCGGCGTCGGCCGGGTCGCGGTGGGCGCACTCGGCGCTGTAGGCCTCGAAGCTGGAGAGCTGCATCAGCAACTCGGCCACGTGGCGCGGGCACTCGCAGGCGATGGTGCTGGACAGCCCCGCGAAGTCGGCCAGCGCCGCGTCGTCCCAGCGCCGCGGCGACACCACCAGCGGCAGCGGCAGCGGGCTGCACGAGGCCTGCAGCCAGGCCGCCAGCGAGCGGTCGTCCTGCGGCGAGCGCAGCAGCAGCAAGCCCGCCGACTCGAACGCCGCGCTCAGCGCCGAGGTCGCAAAGCCGTAGAGCACGTGCACGCGCCGCGCGCCGCTGCCTTGCGCCAGCGCCTGCAGCCGCGGCAGCTCGGCCGCGCGCAGCGTCGCGCACTGCAGCAGGACCGCCTCGGCCGCCGGCACGCCGCCGGCCTCCAGCGCGGCCATGGCCTCGTCCAGCGTCTCGAACACCTGCACCGGCAACGGACGGCGTCCCAAGCGGTCGCGCAACAGCGGCCGCTCCAGCCGCCGCGCCAGCATGGAGCCCACCACGATCACCCGCCACGCGCCCACGGGCGCGGCCGGCGCCTTCACCGCAT
>NZ_JAXOJX010000158.1:0-2501 GCF_034427735.1 Azohydromonas lata | reverse complement strand
TATGCGCGCGGCCATACCCGTCTTGATCGCTGACAGGCTCGCCTGAACGATAGCGTCCACTTCACCGAGCAAGTGGACACCATGGAAGACACCAAAGCTATCTTGCGACGCCGGCACAGCGCGGCACTCAAGGCCCAAGTGCTGGCCGAGTGCGACCAGCCTGGCGCATCAGTGGCAAGCGTGGCCTTGAAGCATGGCCTCAACGCCAACCTCGTGCATCGGTGGCGTCGCCCGGCGCGTGGCCAGGCCAATGAGGCGGTGGTCACTGCGGTTGGCGTAGCGCCTGCGGCATTCGTGCCGCTGCAGCTCCCTCCGCCACCGGTAGCGATCGACACGCCAGCGCAGCGGCCATCGCCAGACATCTGCGTCGAGCTTCACCGCGGTGCGACCGCCGTGAAGGTGACATGGCCGGCGACGGCCGCTGCGGAGTGCGCCACATGGCTGCGCGAACTGCTGCGGTGATCCGCGTGGACTCGGTGTGGCTGGCCGTGCAGCCGCTGGACATGCGCATGGGCGCCGAGGCGGCGCTGGCGCGCGTGGTGAACGTCTTCGGCGCGGCTCGGCCACACCACGCCTACATGTTCGCGAACAAACGCGCTGACAGGATGAAGGTCCTCGTGCACGACGGCATCGGCGTGTGGCTGGCGGCGCGGCGTCTGAACGTGGGCAAGTTCGTCTGGCCCAGGGATGGCAGCGCGTCCTTGGCGCTGAGCCAGCCGCAGTTCGACGCGCTGGTGCTGGGGCTGCCGTGGCAGCGCATCGGCGAGGCTGGCGTCATCACGGTGCTGTAGCGCGACTCAATTGCCGGATGTGCTGATGCGCAGCCGGCTTGGAGGCTGGCACGATCACGCCCGTGATCGCCGACGACCGCCTCGACACGCTGGATCCTGAGCAACTGCGCCAGGCCATGCGCGAGCTCATGGCCGAGATGGCGCACAAGGACGAGCTCATCGAGCAGCACCGCCGGGAGGCTGTGCTCAAGCAGGCCACCATCGACAAGTTGACGCACGAGATGGCGGTGCTCAAGCGGCTGAAGTTCGCTGCCCAGTCGGAAGCCTTCAACGCCGAGCAGAGAAACCTCATCGAGGAGACCATCGACACCGACCTGGCGGCGGTGGCCAAGGAGATCGAGAACGTCAACCTCGACGCCAAGAAGCCGGCGCAGGACAAGAAGAAGCCCAAGCGCCAGCCACTGCCGCCCCACCTGCCGCGGCGCGAGATCCACCATGAGCCCGAGAGCACCACTTGCCGCTGCGGCTGCGCGATGAAGCGCATTGGCCAGGACGTGGCCGAGAAGCTGGACTACCGGCCTGGCGTCTTCACCGTGGAGCGCCACGTTCGCGGCAAGTGGGTGTGCAGGCACTGCGAGACCTTGGTGCAAGCCCCCGTGCCGGCACACATCATCGACAAGGGCATCCCTACCACCAGCCTGCTGGCCCAGGTGCTGATCGCCAAGTACCTGGATCACCAGCCGCTGTATCGGCAGGAGTACATCTTCAAACGGGCTGGCATGGCGATCTCGCGCTCCACGCTGGCCACCTGGGTGGGCGAATGCGGCGTGCAGCTGCAGCCGCTGGTGGACGCGTTGGCGGCGGAGTTGCTCAAGCACGACGTGCTGCACGCCGACGAGACGCCGGTGGCGATGCTCAAGCCCGGGCTGAAGAAGACGCACCGGGCGTACATCTGGAGCTATGCCACCACCAGCTTCAACTCCGTCAAGGCCGTCGTCTACGACTTCGCCGAGAGTCGCGGCGGCAAGCATGCGCGACGCTTCCTGGGGCTGGACGACAAGGGCAATGGCTGGAAGGGCCGCCTAGTCACCGACGGCTTCAGCGGCTACGGCGGATGCCACAAGCTTGGCGTCACCGAGGTCGCCTGCAACGCCCACTCGAGAAGGCGCTACCACCAGCTGTGGGTGCATCACAAGAGTGCGGTGGGCGAGCAGGCGTTGAAGTTCTACAAGGAACTCTACGACGTCGAGCGCAAGGTGCAGGACCTGCCTTCGCACGAGCGCAAGACAGCGCGCCAGGCGCGTTCACGGCCGGTGGCCGATGCGATGCACCAGTGGCTTACGCAACAACGCCAGGCAGTGCCCGACGGATCGGCAACCGCCAAGGCCATTGACTACAGCCTCAAGCGCTGGACGGCCCTGACCAGGTACATCGACGATGGCGACCTGCCCATAGACTCCAACTGGGTAGAAAACCAGATTCGTCCGATTGCGTTAGGAAAATCGAACTGGTTGTTCGCCGGCAGCCTACGCGCGGGTCAACGCGCCGCAGCCATCATGACCTTGGTGCACTCGGCTCGTATCAACGGGCACGACCCCTACGCGTACATCAAGGACGTACTGGATCGCTTGCCCACGCAGCCTGCCAGCCGCATTGCGGAGCTGCTGCCCCACCACTGGAAGCCAGCGACGGCCGCATCCGCCGTCTGACCACCGCGCCCGGGTCGGCCATTGCACCCGGCGTCGCGGCGCGTGATCGCCGCGCGCATAC
>NZ_JAXOJX010000157.1:0-2785 GCF_034427735.1 Azohydromonas lata | reverse complement strand
CGATCCGCATGTTGTGCTGGCCGCTTGCACGACCATACGGCAGCTCAACTGCCTACAGGCAACTTAGGCGGCGTGCAGCGTTGTACCGGCGCTTGGCTTGCTTAGGACCGTGGTTTTGCCTGGCAAAGCAAAGCAGCAAGACAACGGCGCCATGAACGCAACTTCAAGATCGAGTGCCTTGCGAGCGCAGCGGTAGCAACTACAGCAAGAAGCCTTGGGCAGTACCGACCTGGGAAGCTAGGCGTTTGACTGCGTCAGCAACGCTTGGACGCAAACGGTCTGGACCCGTGGGCCTACCTGTGGGACATGCTGGCGCGCATTTACTCGCACCTGCGCCACCGGCTCGATAAACGACAGCCTTACCCTATCACCCCTTCACCTTCTCCACCGCCGGCACAGGCGCGGGCCGCTGGGCCAGCCATGCGCCCAGCCGGTCCATGCGCTCCGCCGGCAGCGCATGGCGCTGTGCCGCCAGGCGCAGCTGCGCCGTCAGGCCCGGACGGCCCGCGGGCTCCAGCAGCGCGCCGCGCGGCACGCTGCCGCGCGGCGTGGTGCCACCCACGGTGATCTTGAATGTCGTGACCACGACCCGCTGACCGTCGCTGGCCTCCACGCGCACCTCCACCGTGCGGCGCTCGCCCGGCGCGCTGCGCACGGTGAACTTGCCGGTGGCCGCGTCGAAGCTCAGCCACGGGGGCAGGGCCTCGCCGCTGGCCTGGCGCGCGCTGAGCGCCACCACCGCGTTGGGATTGGTGTGCGCGAACGCGTCGGCCGGGATGGTGATCTGCACCGGCGTGCCGGCCACCGCCGTCACCACTTGGTCGCCTACGCCGCGGTTGAGCACCAGCCCGCCGTCGCCCAGCGCCGAGCTGGCGGGCAACACCACCACGCGGTAGCTGCTGCCGTCGCCGGTCTGTGTGAGCTGGCGCTGGCCCTGCCCGTTGTCGCCCGTGTTCTGGAATGCGGGCGCAGGCGCAGCGGCCAGTGCGAGCAGCGGCGTGTCGCTGCCCGTGAGGTTGCCGAGGTTGGGAGTGCCCAGCGCCGAACCCGGCGGTAGGAAGCTGGGCGTGGGAGCTGGTGCCGGGGCTGGTACAGGCGCCGGTGCAGGTGCTGGAGCAGGCGCCAGCGCGGGAGCGGGGGCTGGAGCCGGTTCAGGCGGCGGCGGCACCGTGGGCTTCACGACTTTGGCCGTGCGCTCGCTGGCCACTTCCGTGACCGTGCCGAAGTCGTCGGTGTAGCTCGCCACCACGCGCAGGTAGCGGCCCACGAGCTGGCCGGAAACCACCAGCTCGCTGCCGGTGGCCCCAACGACGTCGCTCCAGGTCTCGCCGTCGGCCGAGGACTGCCAGCGGTAGCTCACCGCGCCCATGCCGTCGACGTCGCTCAGCGTGTTGCCGGCGACGAGCTTCAGGCCTTCCAGCGGCGTGCCGCTAAGCTTCACCTCGCCTTGCGGGGCGTCGCCGACGTTGGACACCTTCAGCACGAAGGTGGTCCGGACTTCCGCGCCGGTCCGGTCGCGCACCACCAGCCGCACCGCCACCGCGCCCACATCGCCGTCGCTCGGCGTGCCGGAGAAAGCGCGCGTGGCCGGGTCAAAGCTCAGCCACGCGGGCAGCGCATTGCCGCTGGTCAGTGTGGCCGAGTACGTCAGGACGTCACCGTGGTCCACGTCGGTGAACGCGCCCGCCGGCAGCGTGAAGCTGAAGGGCTGGTTTTCGGTGGCGTCCTGGTTGCCCACTTCGGCGGCCTGCTGCGGCGCCTCGTTGAGGTCCGTCACCTCCACCGTCACCACCGCGTCGGCCGTGTTGCCGGCCGCGTCGGTCACGCGCACCTTCACGCCATGGCGGGTGGCGCCCTCGAAGTCGAGCACCGCGCCGCGAGCCACCGTGACCACGCCGCTGGCCGCGTCGATGGCGAAGCGCCCGCCCGCGTCGTCCAGCAGCGCGTAGTTCCAGCCCTGGCCGGGGGTGCCGAGCGAACCGACGACGGTGCCGGCCGGCGCGTTCTCGTCCACCCACAACGTCGTGGCGCCCACGCGCGGACGCGTGGTGTCCACCACCAGCGGTGCGTCGTCCACCGTGGTGGTGGCGTTGCCCGCGGCGTCGGTGGCCGTCACAGACACGCTGCGGCCGCTGGCCTCGATGCTGCCCTCGACGAGGGTGTAGCTCGCGCTCCACACGCCGCCCGACAGCGTGGCGGCTACGGCACGGCCGCCGCCGAAGCCGCTGAAGTCCGCCGTCACGCCGGTGATGGCGTCGGTGTTGCGGTCGCCGCCGGGGGCCTTGTCGGCCCAGGTGACGGTGACGGTGTCGCCGATGCGGAAGGCGCCGTTGGTGCCCGTGGCGCCGCTGACGCCGATCGCGTGCGGCGTCACGCTCGGCGCCACGGCGTCCACCGCCAGCACGCGCACGCTGCGGCTGGAGTTGCCCGCGGCGTCGGAGACGGTGACGGTGACCGTGTAGCGGCCGCTGGCCAAGGTGCGGTCGTCGATGCGCCAAGCCGTGCCGTCGCGCAGCACCACCGGCGCGGTGCCGCCGTCGCCCCAGTCCACCGTCACGGTGGTGCCGGCCTCGGCGCTGCCGCTCAGGCTCAACACCGTGCTGCCGGTAAGCCAGTCGATGGCCGAGGCGCCGGTGTCGGAGGACAGCAGCAGCGCCGGCGCCTCGGGCGCCGTGGCGTCCAGCGTGAAGCTGGCCGTACCGGTGCTGCGGTTGCCCGCCGCATCCGTGCTTGACAGCGACACCGCCTTCAGGCCATCGCCGCCCAGCGCGAGCTGCCCTTCCAC
>NZ_JAXOJX010000156.1:0-3071 GCF_034427735.1 Azohydromonas lata | reverse complement strand
CACCACCGTGGCGCCGCGCTTCATGAGCGCGAGCTCGTCCGGCGACGGGGGCCGGACCTTGAGCACCAGGTCGCAGTTGAAGGCGGCCTTGGCGTCCACGATCTCCGCGCCCACGGCGGCATAAGCCGCGTCAGGCACGGACGCGGCGATGCCGGCGCCGGACTGGACGAAGAGTTGATGGCCTTGGGCCTTGAGTTTTTTCGCGGTTTCGGGTGTCACCGCAACGCGCGTTTCACCAGCCGCCGTTTCCAGCGGCACTCCAATCAGCATGACCATCTCCTATGAAACAAGCCACCATTCGGCACACGCGCTGGTGCCGAAAGGTTGCCTGTCGTCACGGGCCGCGCGGGCAGCCCGCGGGGCGATGGATTACAGCGGCTTCTCGCGGCGGGTTTCCAGGTAGGCCTTGATGGACCACAGGGCTTCCTGGTTCAGCGTGCCTTCGAAGGGAGGCATGTACACGGCACCGTTGCGGGTGCGGCCGTGGCGCACGGTGTTGATGAAGTAGTCATCCACTTCCTTGGCGCAGGCCGTCTTCTTGGCATCGACTTTCTGTGTGGCGCACTCGTTGTCGAGCTTGCGCAGGTCCGGGGCGATGCCGCCGGAGATGGCCTCCAGGCCGTGGCAGCGGGCGCAGTTCTGGTTGTAGGCCGAGGTGCCGATCTTCACCGCCTGATCGTTGCCCTTGAAAGGATTGGCATCACGCCAGCCTTCACCCAGCGAGGGCAGCGAGCTGGTGTCCACGGCCTGCGGCGTGACGTCGCCATGGGCCAGGGCCGCGCCGGCCAACAGGACGCCGGCCAGCAGGGCCGCCAGGCGCGAGGGGGTGCGGGCGATGGAACGCTTGGACATGGTTGTCTCCTCGGTGGGTGTCAAAACTGGGTCAATCGACAAGATTGACCGCAAGGCCTGTGCCACCAAGGCGCCCTGCCGGGGGCGCCAGTCCCGAAATACGGGTTCTTACGGTAATACGACCGCTCCAGCGCGATCAGGAATGCCGCGTGGATCGCTTCATTGTTCGCGAATGGGACAACGTTGCGCCGGCTGGTACAGGCGCGCGGGCTGCTGCCTGGGCCTCAAGACGTCACCCGCTGCGCCGGCAACCAGCGGCGAACCGCCGGTTGCCTTGATGCCGTCACAGCCAGGACTTGATGCGGCGGCCCATCGCCTCGGCCGAGATGCCGTAGCGCTCGTGCAGCGTGGGCAGCGCGCCGGCGTCCAGGAACTCGTCCGGCAGCGCCACCTGGCGGAACGGGGCGTGCACGCCGGAGCGCATCAGCAAGCCGGCCACGGCCTCGCCCAAGCCGCCGACCACCGAGTGGTTCTCGGCCACGACCACCAGGCGGCCGGAGCGCCTGGCCTCGGCCAGGATGGTTGGCTCGTCCAGCGGCTTGATGGTGGGCACGTGCAACACGGCCACGTCCACGCTGTCGGCCTGCAGCGCCTTGGCCACTTCCAGCGAGCGCATGGTCATGAAGCCGCTGGAGATCAGCAGCACGTCGCGGCCGCCGCGCAGCAGCTTGGCCTTGCCCAGCTCGAAGGTGTAGTCGTACTCGTCCAGCACCAGCGGCACGTTGCCGCGCAGCAGCCGCATGTAGACGGGGCCCTCGTGGGCGGCGATCTGGGGCACGGCCTGCTCGATGTCCAGCGCGTCGCAGGGGTCCACGATGGTCAGCCCGGGGATGCCGCGCATCAGCGCCAGGTCTTCCGTCGCCTGGTGGCTGGGCCCGTAGCCCGTGGTCAGGCCGGGCAGCGCGCAGCACATCTTGACGTTGAGGTTCTCCTCGGCGATGACCTGGTGCACGAAGTCGTAGGCGCGGCGCGTGCCGAACACGGCATACGTGGTGGCAAAGGGCACGAAGCCCTCCTTGGCCATGCCGCCGGCCGCGGCCATCAGCAACTGCTCGGCCATGCCCATTTGGAAGAAGCGCTCGGGGTACGCTTGAGCGAACAGGTGCAGGTCGGTGTACTTGGCCAGGTCGGCGGTGAGGCCCACGATGTTCTGGCGCTCCCGGGCCAGCTCGACCAGGGCCTTGCCGAAGGGCGCGGCCTGCACGCGCTGGCCTTCGCCGGCGATGGAGGCAATCATCGCCGAGGTGGTCAGGCGGGGCTTCTTGACTTCAGGCGTCGTGGGCGTGTTGGTGCTCATGGTGTGCGTCCTTTTCGTGCGGCTCAGGATTGCGACTGGTCCAGGATGGCAAGCGCCTGCTGCCACTCCGGCGGATCGACGCGGATGAAATGGTTCTTGTCGCGCGTCTCCAGGAAGGGCACGCCCTTGCCCATGAGGGTGTCGAAGAGGATGACGCGCGGCTTGTCTTCCTTGAGATGGCGCGCGGCGTCGAAGGCGGCCAGCACCGCAGGCAAATCGTTGCCCTTGACGCGCTGCACGTGCCAGCCGAAGGCTGCCCACTTGTCGGCCAGGGGTTCGAAGCCCATCACCTTGCCGGAGGGGCCGTCGGCCTGCTGGTTGTTGATGTCCACCAGGCAGATGAGGTTGGAGAGGCCGTGGTGCGCTGCGCCCATGGCGGCTTCCCAGGTGGAGCCCTCGTCGAGCTCGCCGTCGGACATGGAGTTGTAGACGAAGGCCGGGTTGCCCTTGAGGCGCAGGCCCAGCGCCATGCCCACGGCGATCGGCAGGCCCTGGCCCAGCGAGCCGCCGGACATCTCCATGCCGGGCGTATAGGTGGCCATGCCGGACATGGGCAGGCGGCTGTCGTCGCTGCCGTAGGTCTCCAGCTCCTCCTCGGGGATGATCTTGGCCTCTATCAGCGCGGCGTAGAAGGCGATGGCGTAGTGGCCGTGCGAGAGCAGGAAGCGGTCACGCCCTTCCCACTTCGGGTCGTCGGCGCGCAAGCTCAGCGCGTGGCCGTAGGCCACGGCCAGCACGTCGGCCCAGCCGAGGGCCTGGCCGATGTAGCCCTGCCCTTGCACTTCGCCCATGCGCACCGCGTAGCGGCGGATGCGGTAGGCGCATGCCTGAAGCTTGGAAATGTCGGTCATGGAAGTTCTCCGGGGTGAGCTTGGCCATGCCCGCTGCATTGCACAGCGGGTGCGGGCACGGCCGGGGGTGG
>NZ_JAXOJX010000155.1:0-3098 GCF_034427735.1 Azohydromonas lata | reverse complement strand
GTGAGCGTCCAGCCGCTCCATCTTGAATGGCGCGAAAGTGCTCGTGACGATGGTGCCCACCAATTCCGAACAGGTGGGCACCTATGCAACCCAAATCCCAGAGGCGTGTACATGGCGCCGAGTTCAAGGCACAGGTCCTGGCCGAGTGCGAGCAGCCCGGCGCATCCGTGGCGGCCATCGCGCTGGCCCACGGGCTGAACGTCAATCTCCTGCGCAAGTGGCTGGTTGGTCGTGGCATCAAGCGTACTGGGCTGCCCGCGCCGAGGACCACTGCGACCCGCGCACTGCCCGCCGCCGGTGAGCTGGCCGCTGCAGCGGTGCAGTTCATCCCTGTCGAGTTCGAGTCTGCAGCCCCTGCCGCCGACGAAGCCACGACACGCAGTACCTCGGACATCCACGTCGAGCTTACCCGCGGCGGCACGCTGCTGTGTGTGCGCTGGCCGGCAACGCATGCCGCATCGTGCGCCGTCTGGCTGCAGGAACTGGCCGCCACGGCCCTCAAGGAATGATCCGCATCGACGCACTGTGGCTGTGCAGCCAACCACAGGACATGCGCGCCGGCGCTGACCGGCTGCTGGCGGTTGTCGTCAACACGCTCGGCGAGGCCCAGGCGCACCATGGCTACGTCTTCGCCAATGCACCGGCCAGCAGGCTGAAGCTGCTCGTTCACGACGGCTTCGGCGTGTGGTGTGCCACGCGTCGGCTGCACACCGGCCGCTTCGTCTGGCACACCCGCGAGCCGGGCTCGGCGGCGCCGGCCTTGCAGCTCAGCGCCCAGCAGTTCGAGGCGCTGACGCTCGGACTGCCCTGGCAGCGCCTGGGTGAGCTCAGCACCATCCGACGCTGCTGATCGGTTGACGCGGGTGTTGATAGCGCAAGTGCCAATGGCACTGCGCTGCTTGAAGCGGCACCATGCTGCGCATGCCCGATGAAGTCGCCGCCATCGATCTGACGAGCCTGCCGACCGAGGTGGCCGCGTTGATCGCACGGTTGCAGCAGCAGGCCCAGGCGCATGCCCAGGAGCTGGCCCACCGCGACAGCGAGATCGCCTGGCGGGATGTGAGGATCGACAAGCTCAACTTCGAGCTCGCACGGCTGCGCCGCTGGAAGTTCGATGCCAGGACCGAGGCGATGACGGCATCGCAGCGGCTGTTGTTCGCCGAGACCATGGTCGAGGACGAGGCCAGCCTGAAGGCGAAGCTGGCCGAACTGCAGCGCGGGCTGCCCGAGGCACCCAGGACAGCGAAGGCGCCGCCGCGCAAGCCGCGCCGCGAGAAGCTGCCCGAGCATCTGGAGCGCGTCGAGCACCGCCACGAGCCCGAGAGCACCAACTGCCCCAACCCGGAATGCGGCCAGCCCATGCAACGCATCGGCGAGGACGTGAGCGAGAAGCTCGACATCATCCCGGCCAGGTTCTTCGTGCACCGGCACATCTACGGCAAGTGGGCCTGCAAGTGCTGCCAGGAGATCCACCAGGAGCCGGCCGAGCCAGACGTGGTGGACGGCGGCATCCCGGCCAGCGGACTGGTGGCGCACACGCTGATTGGCCGCTTCGTCGACCACCTGCCGTACTACCGGCAGGAGCCCATCAACGCGCGCTCGGGCGTGCACACACCGCGCTCCACGCTGGCCGCCTGGGGCGGCGCCGGCGGCGCGGCGCTGGAGCCCTTGTACGAGTTGCAGCGGCGCTTCATCCTGGGCTGCCGGGTGCTGCATGCCGACGAAACACCGGTGCCGCTGCTGGACCCGGGCGCAGGCAAGACGAAGAAGGCCTACGTCTGGGCCTGGGCGCGCAGCCACCATGACGCGCATCCGGGCGTGATCTACGAGTTCTGCCTGGGCAGAGGGTCGCAGTACCCGGTGGCCTTCCTCGGCGGCAAGGGGCCGCCGGCACCTGAGCCGGCGTGGAGCGGCACCTTGATCACCGACCAGTACGCGGCCTACAACGCCGTGCTGGACGCCAAGCTCTACCCGCAACGCAAGTCGGCGGCGTGTGCCGCGCATGCGCGGCGGCGCTTCGAGGAACTCAGCCGCGGCGGCAGCAGTGCCAGCGCGGTGGCCACCGAGGCGCTGCGGCGCTGGGCTCGGATCTACCATGCCGAGGCGGCCTTCGCCGACATGAGCCAGGACGAGCGCCGGCAGGCACGGCAGGCGCTGAGCAAGCCGCTGTGGGACGAGTTCGAGGTCTGGCTCAAGCTGCAGCGCACGCAGGTGCTCGACGGGGGCAAGATCGCAGGGGCGATCGACTACAGCCTCAACGCCTGGAAGGCACTGACGCTGCATCTGGACGATGGCGCGGTAGCGGTGGACAACAACTTGATCGAGCGCCAAGTCAAGCCCTGGAAGATCGGCGCGAAAAACTGGCTGTTCGCCGGTAGTGCGCTGGCCGGACAACGCGCGGCGGTGGTGATGAGCCTGGTGCAGTCGGCACGGCTCAATGGGCTGGACCCATGGGCCTACCTTCGCGACGTGCTCTCGCGCATCCACTCGCACCCGAGCCACCGGCTCGATGAACTGCTGCCGCACCGTTGGCGCTCAGGCTGAAGACGATGGGCGTGATCACGCAGTCGGTGATGGTCCAGGCCGACATCGACGTCAGGCGCATGGGCCAGGCACAGAAGGTCAGCCTGGCCGACGAAATCTTCGCCAAGCAGCCCAACATGCTCGCCTCGATCCTGGTGCTGCCTCGCATGGGGGTCGGCATGGTGCAGTTGGAGGTGCCACTGCACATCCTGCTGGTCACGTTCCAGGCGATGAAGCTCAGCGGCCACCAGTGGCCGGTGATCACCGAGGCCGTGCAGGAGACGTGCATGCAGCGCTTGACGGCGCGTGCACGCTTCAACGAGGGCTTGCCGGGCGAGCTGGCGACCAAGGTCGTCCAGCAGTTCTGCGACGAGCATCCCGAGCGCTACCTGCTCGCCTTCGTCTACGGCTACCTCGGCGACCACGACCTGCTGGCCGTGCGCACCGACGAAGAGAAATCCTTGCTGCTGGCCGCCCTCAACCTCGTGGAGTGCGTAGCCTTCGTGGGATCCGCGACAGCATCTTGATGATCGCGGGCGCGAGCCCTGTTCAAGATGGGACGGCTGGACGCTCAC
>NZ_JAXOJX010000154.1:0-3265 GCF_034427735.1 Azohydromonas lata | reverse complement strand
GCCGGTGGCGGAGGCGAAACGCCCGCGCCGGACTGCGCCTGCGGCGGCGGCAAGGGCGCATCGCCCGCGGGCCCCGGCGCCGCCAACCCCGGGACGGGTCCGGCCCAGGGCGGCGACGCCCCCAAGGGCCTGGACGGTCAGGTGCAGGCCGAGGAAACCTTCTACGCGGCGCGCAATAAACCCAAGGAGTTCTTCAAGGAGCAGGTCGGCAGCACGGGCGGTGACGTCGAAACCTCGCTGCGCAACAAGGTGCGCAGCGTCTACCAGGCTTTCGAAGGCGGCTGGGCCGGCACGGTGGACGAGGCCGGCGTGGTGGGCGCGCTGCGGGGCCTGAGCGCCTACAAGGGCCGCGCGCTGGAAGAGGTGATGTACGGGCGCACGCTGCCCGGTCACATCCTGGACGTGGACCTGCGCCGCGCCCTGGGCCCCAAGAGCGGCGAGTACGGCGCCGCGCGCGCCTACCTCGGCGGCGACCACCTGGCCGGCGCGCGTTTCGAATTGCGCGACTCGGTGGGCATCTTCAACGACGACGAGGCCCGCATCGAGGCCGTGCTGCGCGCGCTGCCGCCTGACGAGCTCAAGGCGCTGGGCCAGGACGCGGCGCTGCGCCGCGACGTGGGCGAGGCCCTGGGCGGCACCGACCGGCAGGTGTTCGACGCGCTGCTGCAGGGCGACCACGCCCTGGCCGACGCCTGGCGCATGCGCGACGCGGTGGACGAGGCGCGGCGCGACGGCAAGCCGGTGGCGGCCCTCATCGAGCGCTACACGGGCGCGCCGGACGAGGGCGACTGGCGCGCCACGCAGGAGATGACGGGTGAGGCGCGGCGCGCGGCGGTGGTGCAGGCGCTGGGCGGCATCGTGGCCGACGCCGACGTGGCCTACGCCGCGGGCAGCGGCGGCGTGGCGGCCATGAGCGCCACCGACCGCGCCGTGGCCTGGGTCACGCGCGACATCCAGGTGCAGGTGGGCGGCGGCGACATGCCGCCGCAGACCGTGACGCTGCGCGTGGAAGGCGCGCAGCGCGACCTGGCCGTGGCGCTGCTGCGCCATGGCGCCAACAGCACCGAGGCGCGCGTGGCCCGCCTGGGGGTGGAGCTGCAAAGGGGCGGCGAGCCGCCGGACCCGCTGCAGATGGACCGCGCGCTCTACGACGAGCGCTTCATGCCTGACCGGCCGGGCGCCACGCGGGAAGAGCGCGAGGCCAACGAGGCCGCGCGCCGCGCGGCACGGCTGGACCGCCAGCGCCTGCTGCTGCTGGCCGCGCAGGCCTACACGCCCGGCGCCGCCGGCGGCGCGGGTGCCGGCGCGGCGCTGGATCCGCAGGCCGTCATGAAGCCCGGCTTCCAGCCGGACCAGGCCCAGGTGCAGGCCAGCCAGGACGCGCTGGTGCAGCGCATGAACGAGCGCTTCGGCAGCGACACCGTGGGCGCGTCGCTCGCGCGCGGGCTGCTCACCGAGGAGCGCCCAAGCGCCGACACCGTAGCGCTGGCCATGCGCCACGCCACGCTGGAGCGCAGCGGCACCAACGAGGAGCTGCTGTTCCGCTTCACCGAGCGCATGACGCGCGACGAGATCGCCGACATGCGCCAGGCCTTCCGGCGCCAGACCGGCCAGGAGCTGGACGCCGTGCTGGGCACCTTCCAGGGGGGCGACGTGCTGCCCGAGCTGTCGGGCGACGACCGGCTGCGCATGGAGCGCGCCCTGCGCGGCGTGGCCCGCACCGACCAGGAGCGGCTGGAGGCCGCCGCCTTCGCGCTGCAGCAGCAGCGCCGCGAGGCCGGCGGCTTGGGCGCCTCCCTGGCTGAAGGCACGATGGCCGACCAGGCCATGGGCGCCTACGAGCAGCAGGTGCGGTTGCTGGCCGGCGGGCCGGTGGCCTTCAACGCCCGCGGCGAGCTGATCGGCAGGCTGCCCAACTTCGACGCCACCACCGGCGCCTACACCGGCCGGGACCAGGACAACTTTGCCGGCGTGGTGAACACGGCGCAGTCGGTAGCCGAGTCGTACTCGGCGCGCATAGACGCCTTTGCCGACGTGACGACCACGGGCATCGCCATCCTGGGCGCGGTGGCCGCCGCCGTGATCACGGTGGCCACGGGCGGCGCGGCCGCGCCGCTGATCGCCGCGGCGGTGATGACGGGGCTGGCCTCCATGAGCGCCAACTACGCCCTCAAGGGCGGGCGCTACGGCTGGGAGCAGGCGGCTGTGGACTTGGGCATGACGGCGGTGCAGGCGGTCACGGCCGGCGTGGGCGCGCAGTTGGGCGCGGCGGCGCAGGTGGCGTCCAAGGGCGCGGCGGCGGCGGGCACGGCCAGCCGCACGCTGCTGAGCCTCTCGCGCCTGTTCACGGGCAACCCCGTCGTGGACCAGATCGTCATAGGTGCGCTCACGGGCTCGCTGGGCGGCCTGAGCGGCGCGGCCTTCGACGAGCGCACCTGGGAAAAGGGAGGGGCCGACGCGGTGGGCGCGCTGTTCACCGGGCTGATACGCGGCGCGCTGGCCGGCGGCGCCACGGCGACGCTGAGCCAGTCGGTGGAGGCGCTGGGCCGCAACGGCGCGGCCATCGCCGAGCGCGCCCGCGCCCTGGCCGCGCAGGGTGGCGTGCTGCGCACCGTCGTGGGCACGGCCGGGCGCGGCGTGGGCGCGCTGGGCCAGGGGCTGGACAAGGCGCTCAACGCCTCCGCGGGCGGCGGCTTCGGCAGCACCGTGTCGGCCGTGGCGCGGCGCAGCCTGGCGCGCGGGGCCCTTTCCAGCCTGGGGGCCGTGGGCGGACGCGGCGCGGAGCTGGCGGTGGACAGCGCCAGCGGCCATTTCAAGGGCGATGCCGGCGACGCGCTGCTGCAAATGGGCCAGGCCGGGCTGCACGCCTTCATCCAGGGCCTGGGCGAGGGCGGCGGCGAGGCCTTCGGCCAGGCGCGGCACGGGCGGGCGCTGGCGCAGTTGAGCGACGCCATTGCCGCCGAGCGCGCCAGCCAGGGTTTACAGCCCCTGTTGCCGCACGACCTGGAGGCCGCCGCCGCCGACCTCATGCACATGAACCACGTGAGCGAGGGCGACGCGGTGAGCCGCGAAATCAACCTGCAGCACGTGGCCGAACAAGGCGGCCTGCACCCCGCGGCGGGCGCCGAGGGCCAGGCCGCCCCACACCCGGCCGGTGCGGGCGAGGGCGCCACCCCGCCGCGCGCTGCCGCCACCGAACCCACGCCGGCCGAGGCCGCCACGCCCGCACGCCCGGCCCAAGCCGACACCGAAGGCGCCGCCGCCC
>NZ_JAXOJX010000153.1:0-3472 GCF_034427735.1 Azohydromonas lata | reverse complement strand
CAGTGCACCTTCGCGGGAATGACGAAGCAGAGAGCGAAGCGCCCGGGCTCTCGGGATGCCACAGCCAACCGGGCCGCATCCTCTCTACGCCGTCATGCCCGCGAAAGCGGGCATCCACGAGCGCAGAGGTAGGACCTTCGAACTGCGTTGCCCCGGGCCAGTGCCTGCACGCCAGCACCGCGGCAGGCGTGGATACCCGCTTTCGCGGGTATGACGGATGAGGGTGCGAAACGCTCTTGCCACAGGGCTGACGGGGCGTCACCACTTTCCCCGAACAGCAGTGCGCGAAAGCCGGCATGACGGGTCTGGGTGCGGGGCGCCCTGCGTCACTTCACCAGCGGCCGCACCGAAGTGAACCCGCCGTCCACCGCGATCACCTGCCCCGTCACCCGCCCGGCGCCGGGCGAGAGCAGCCAGCAGATGGCGTCGGCCACCTCTTGCGGCCGCTGCACGCCGCCCAAGGGGTACTGGCGCGCCGCGCCCTCGCGCAGGGCGGGGACGCTGAGCATGCCGGCCGTCATGGGCGTGGCCGTCATGCCCGGGGCCACGGCGTTGATGCGCAGGCCCTGCGGGGCGTAGGTCGCCGCGGCGCCGCGCACCAGCGCCTCCACGCCGCCCTTGGCCGCGGCAATCGCCTCGTGGTTGGCCACGCCCACGCGCGCCACCACGCTGGACACCAGCACGGCCGCGCCCGGCCGCCCCGCGCCGCGCAGCGGCTCTATCCATGCCTGCAGCATGAACAGGGCGCTCTCCAGGTTCACCCGCAGCAGCTCGCGCACCTGCTCGGCCGGGCTGCGGTGCAGCGGCGCGATCAGCGTGCTGCCCACGCAGTGCGCCAGCAGCGTGGGCGCGCCGCCCAAGGTGCTCCAGCACTCGGCCACCGCGGCGGCGGCGCCTTCCGGCGTGGTGGTGTCGGCGGCGATGTGGGCATGCGCCTCCACCTCCGCCAGCCCCGCCGCGTCGCGGCCCACCGCCGCCACGCGGTGGCCCTGCGCGCGCAACTGCGCCACCACCGCGCGCCCTATGCCGCCGCGCGCACCCGTCACCAGCGCCACCTGCGGTGCGCCGTCAGCCACCCATGCGTCCTTGCTCAGTTCCATCGCTTGCCTCCGTGGGGTCCAGTTCGAGTTGTCGCGGCATGGCGTCGCCGCAGCGTGGCGATGGCCTCGCGCTGCACCGCGTCCAGCCGCGCCGGGTTGCGCAACTGCAGCGCCATGCGCGCGTTGCCGCTGCCCGTGGCGCGACAGGAAATCCCAGTACAGGGTGGCGAAGGGGCAAACCGCGTCCCTGGTGGCCTGCGCGGGGCGGACGCGGCTTGCGCTGCGCTCACCGCCCGCACCCCCACAGGCGGACACCCATGCCGGCTGGGCCGTTGGCCTCGCAACCCCTGTCCATCTTCGATGCACCGGCGAAGCGTCCAGGCGGAGGCGCATGGGTGTCCGCCTGTGCGGGCGCGACGCCGTGAGCGCGCGGCCGCGGCAGGGCCCAAGGTTCCGCCGTCACGGCAGGCGGCGCGCCCACGGCGCGGGCCCTGAACCCGCAGGGCCCCGGAGCGGCGCTCAGCCGCCATGGCCGGCGGCTTGCGGCGCGGCGCGCCGGCGGCGGCAGCGCTCGGAGCAGTGGCGCACCTCGTCCCAGCAGCGGGCCCAGGCGCGGCGCCAGCTCATCTCGCGCCCGCAGGTGGCGCAGGCCTTGCTCGGCAGCGCCTGCTTGTGGCCCTTGAACCCTGGGCGCGCGTCCATGGCTGTCTCAGGCCGCCGGGTCCGGGACGATGGCCGCCGCCAGCGCCCGCCCCGAGAGCCACGCCCCTTCCACCCCCGCGCCGCTGAAGAAGTCGCCGCACACCCCCAAGCCCAGCGCCGGGTCCCACCAGCAGGGCTGGTGGGCGGACGCCGTGCGCGGCGCCAGCGCGTAGCGCCAGCGGTGCACGGCCACGTGGGTCCAGCGCACGCCGCGGCCCAGGGCGCGCTCCAGCGCCGCGTGCAGTTGCGCCTGCACCGCGTCGGCGGGGCTTTCCAGGAAGGTGGCGGTCCAGGCCGCGGTGGCGTGCACCACCCAGCGGTTGAGGCCGTCGCTGTCCGCCGCGCGGCCGGGCTTGGACGCGTTGCGCACCACCCAGGCCAGCGGGCCGCGCTCGGGCCAGGCGGCGTCCCAGGCCGGGGCGGGTCCGGCCTCGGCGCCCAGGAGCGTCCAGCAGGGCTGCATGGGCACGGCGCGGGCGTGGCGGGCCCAGTCGTCGCGGTGCGGGGCCAGCAGCGCGGCGGCTTGGGCCGGGGGCATGGCCAGCACCACGGCGTCGAACACGCCGTCGCCCAGCAGCTCGCCCTGGGCCAGCAGCCGCCAGCCGCCGTCGCCGGACCGCGCGATCTCGTCCACGGCGCGGCTGCGCGTCAGCGGCAGCTCGCCGGCCAGGCGGCGGCACAGCGCGGGCATGTCCGGCGTGGCCACCCAGAGGGCGAGGCCGTCGAGGCTCCTGTGGCTGCCGGGCGCCATGACGGGCTCCCAGCGCGCCAGGACGCCATCCCCGGCGGCCTCATCGATGAAGGCCTGGAATGCCGCGGAGCGCGCGCTGAAGGCCGGCGCGCCGTGGTCGAAGGCGGCGCGGTGCACGGCGCCGTCGGCGTCTATCCACTCGGCGCGGCGCGTGGCCATGCGCCCGCCCAAGCCGCGCGACTTGTCGAAGAGAAACACCGCGCAGCCGGCGTCCGCCAGGCGGCGCGCGCACGTGGTGCCGGCCAGGCCGGCGCCGACCACCGCCACGCGCGGAGGACGGCCGGAAATGAGCTCGGAGGAAGACATGGGAGTACTCTACTCATGCTGGCTTCAATAGTGATTCACATGCTGCAATGGCTGACACTGCAGCGCACATAATCCGATTCAACACTGACTCAACCGAAAAGGACGGCCATGGCGAAGGAGCAGGTGGGCGCGGCGGACGCGATGGACCTGGGCGACGGCGGCGACGACGCCGTTCCCCGCTACCGCAGCGGCGCGGTGGCGCGCATGTTGCGCATGCCGGTGGCGACGCTGCGCATCTGGGAGCGCCGCTACCGCGTGGCCGCGCCGGCGACTTCGCCCACTGGGCACAGGCTTTACTCGGCTTCGGACGTGAAGCGCCTGGCCCTGCTGCGTCAGCTCACCGCGCTGGGCCACGCCATCGGCTCGCTGGCGCCGCTGGACCTGCAGGCGCTGCGCCAGGTGGCCTCCACGCACGCGGGCGTGCTGGCCGCGCCGCGGCGGGCGGCCATGGCAATGGATGCAATACCGATTCAAAGGTCGCTCCTGAACAGTGAATCGGGTGAATCGGATTCAAGCGTTTCAGAGGGCGGCGAATCCGATTCAAACCCTGCCGCACCGGTCCCGGCGCAGGACGCGACGCGTGGCGCGCGGCGCGGGCGCCAGCCGGCCACGGCGCCGTCGCCCGCTGCGCCGTCGCCCGCCTCCGTGCCGCCACCCGTGGCGGTCGTGGACA
>NZ_JAXOJX010000152.1:0-3509 GCF_034427735.1 Azohydromonas lata | reverse complement strand
GCGGCCAGGGCGACGCAATAGGGCGTCCAGAACGCGTCCGCCACCTCCGCCGACTCCTGGCAGGCCAGCACGGCGCGCGGGTGGGTGAGCACACGCTGGGCTTCGCCGTCGTCGCAGCAGCTCGCCAGCGCCGCGGCCAGCGCCCAGCGCGGTGCGCTCATGCCGGCGTGTCCGCCCACGGCAAAGGCGCGCGAGCGCCCGTCGGCCAGCCGCACCAGCGCCACGCCCTCGGTGCGCGAGGTGCACAGCGCCGCCGCGGCGCCGCACACCGCGCCCTCGCGCAGCGCGTCCCACGCCAGCGCGCGGGCCTCGGCTGTGCCGTCCAGCGAGGCCAGCGCGGCGCGCTCGGCGGCCACCACCAGGAGCTGGGCCGCGTCGTCATCGTGGCGCGCGGCCAGCACGGTCTCGCGCAGCTCGCCGGCCCAAGCCAGCAGCCGCGCGTGCTCGCGCCACAGCCCCGCGTCGCGGGGAGAAGGTTCAACGGCGTCAGGCATGTCAGGGCGTGGGGATGGTGGCGGGCGAGGCCGTAGTGGCCGCGGTCGTCGGGTTGGGCGTGGCGCGGCCGCTGCCCAAGTCGAACTTCTGCGCCTCCAGCGCCGTGGGCCGCTGCTGCTTGTCCAGCGGCTGGCGCACCACGTAGTAGTCGATGTTGGGCGGCGACGTGCGCAGGGCGACCAGGATCTGATGGCCCAGCGCCTGCACGTCGGCCGGGCTGGTGGGCCGCATCATGTCGCGCGCCAGGCTCTCCAGGTATTGCGGCGTGCCCTGCTCGGCCAGCCGGCCGTCGGCGGTACGCCGGAATTGGAGCCCGGCTTGCGGGCCCTTGGCTTCGATCAGGACCAAGCGCCCGTCAGGTGCGCGGTAGGCTAGGTCCGGCACGCCCGCGCCCTTGCGCGAGCACGGCAGCGGCGGCGTGTTGAGGTTGAGGTGCTGCTGCGCGAAGTGCCCGGCCGCGCTTTCGCCCAGCGCTTCGCCCAGGTCGCGCACGGCGATGCGCGCGTCGTAGAGGTCCTGCGCCATCTGCTCCGGCGTGCGCCCGCTGGCGGGGCCCTTGCCGGCCATCTCCTGCAGCGTGCGCTCCAGGGTGTCCATGGCGTGGGCCTGGTCGGCGGCCCGCTGCACCTGCGCCGCGTCGCCGGCCAGGCTCAGGCCGTGGGTGTTCACGTCGGTGGGCACGGCGCGGATGGCGCCCACGGCGATGCCGCGTATGCCGCCCTGGGCGGTGACGAAGGCGCCGCCGGCCCACACCTGGAACAGCCGCTGCTGCAAGGCGGCGTCGCCGCCGTCCAGCGACGGGTGGGTCTTGAGGTAGCGGGCCTTGAACTCGGCGAAGTCCTGGAAGTTGGGGTGGTCGCCAAAGCGCTGGCGTGCCAGCTCCTGCTGCAGCGGATCGGGGCGCGCCGTGGCGGCCTGGGCCAGGTCGCGCTCCACGTCGCGGCCGTTGAGGCGGGCGTGCTCCACGGCGCGGTCAAGCAGCGCGCGCGAGGTCTCGTCCGGCAACCGCTCGCGCGCTTGGGCGAGGGCTTCCGCGTCCACGCTGCGGCCGCCGCCGCGCACCAAACCCTCTTCCACCACGCGGGCGGCGGCCGCGCGCACCTGGCGCTGGTCGCCCAGGCCCAGGCCCTGCTGGTAGGCCGACTGCCGCGCCAGCAGCGAGAGGTCGTCCAGGCTGCCCAGGGGCGCTTCCAGCATGGGGTTCACGCGCGCGGCCTGCACCATGTCGCCCAGCAGGCGCTGGCCGGCCGAGCCGGGCTCCAGCGCCGACAGCGCCAGCGCGCGCCGCGCGTCGGCCGCCCCGCCGCCGTGCACCAGGCCCATGTGGGCCACCAGGCGCCCGGCCTCGTCCTGCAACTGCGCCGCGGCGCGGTGGTCGCCGCGGGCGCGCGCGGCGTCGATCTCGCGCGCCAGGTGTTCCACCTCGGCCATGCGGCCGCGGTCGTGGCGCGAGAGCGCGCCCTGGGCGGCGGCGGGCAGCGTGTCCGGATGCACGCCGGGCTGGAGCAGGTCGCTGCGGTCGTGGCTGACGAAGCGCAGCTCGCCCAACTCGTGCGCCAGCGCGCGCTGCACCTGCGCAGGCGAGGCTTTCCCTGACACGGTGATCACCACCCGGTCGCCGTTCTTCTCGTAGGAGGCCACGGGCAGCGGGCCGGCGGGGTCGCCGCTGGCGCGCGAGACCGTGCCCACCCGCACCTCCACTTCCAGCTCGCCGCCGCCGTGCCGGGACAGCAGCAGCTTGGAGGGGTCGCGCTTGCCCGGCCGCAGCAGGCCTTCGAACTGCCCGCTCGGCCCCTGCAGCCGCTGCAGCGCCTCGGGCGTGGCGCTGGCCGCGTTGCGGCCGCGGGTGACCACGCCCGCCTTGCCCTCGCCGTGGAAATCGCTGCCCGGCACGGCCGCCGCCGTGGTGGAGGGCCCTGTTTCCGTCGCACGCGGCGCGGCCGCTTCGGCCGCAGGACTGGAGCGCGCTGGGGCGGTCGCCTCGTCGGCGCCGGCTGGCTGGGCCGGCGCCGCGGCACCCGCCTCGCCCTCGCCTCGCAGCAGCCGCGCCGCATGCGCTTCCTCCGCCGTGGCCGGCGCAGGCCCGCCATCGCCCCCGCCGCCGCCTTGGCCGCCGCTGCCGCCGGAGGGCGCGCCGGGCCGCGGGATCTCGTGCACCCGGCCGCTGCCCGGGACGATGAAGCGGTTGAGCTCGCCGATGAGCGGCGCGGGGATTTCGAGCTGGTCGTCGGCAAAGCGCACGTCCACCACGCGGGGCTGGCCATGCAGATCGCCCGTGCCGTGCTCCGGCATGCCGGCCGAGCGCACGGCGCGCACCCAGGCCTCGTCCACCTCGAAGGAGAAGATGCGCGCCTGGCCCTCGCTGTTGTTGAGGACGAACTCCACCGCGCGCTCGAAGGAGCCGAAGTTCAGGTGCGCCGAGGCGCCGCCTTCCACCGTGACGTTGCCCTGCGCGTCCACCCGCACCAGCTTGCGGCTGCGCTCGCTTTCCACGCGGAACACCAGGCGGCCCCCGCCTTCGCCTTCCAGCAGGGGGCGCAGCAGCCGCGGCAGCAGCGCGGGGTTGCGCTCCACGTCGGACAGCGGCACCTGCACCAGGCCCGGGCCCTCGGCCTCCAGGCGGGCGAACAGGGCGTCCACGTCCTCGGGGCCGGGCAGGTCGGCGGTGGCGGAGCGGCGGCCGCTGGCGAAGGCCTCGGCCTCGGCGCGCAGCCGCCCGGCCTGCGTTTCCAGCGCCGCGGCTTCGGCCAGTAGCTCGTTGGCTTCCTGGCGCAGCCGGCGGGCGCGGCGCGGGTTGTGGCTGTCGGCGAGGTCGGCCTCGGCGTCGCGCTGCACGGCGCGCGCCAGCCGCTCCTCGGCCTGGGCCTGCGTGCGCTGCGCTTCCTCGTGCAGCGCACCGGCGCGCTGGCGCTGGGGCAGCGAGGGTTCGTCCGCCTCGCCCGCCCGCAGCGGGCGCACGTCGGCGCCGGGCTGGTGGCCTTCCACGCGCACCAGCGGGCCGGCCTCGGCGGCGG
>NZ_JAXOJX010000151.1:0-3525 GCF_034427735.1 Azohydromonas lata | reverse complement strand
TGGGCAGCGTGTTCTCGCTGGCCTCGGCCGCCGTGAGCCTGCAGGCGGCCTCGCCGCAGGCGCTGGCCCACGGCATGCGCTGCACGTTCGCGCTGGCCGCCGCGCTGCTGGTGGCGGCGCTGGGCACCGTGCTCGCCCGCAAGGCCTGACGGCCCAGCGAAGCCAAGCCGCCCTCAGGCGGCCGCCACCCAGCCGGCCAGCGCGCCCAAGCTGGCGAGCAGCGACAGCCACAGCAGCGTGGCGCACCAGGCGGCCAAGCGGCCGGCATTGAGGGCCACGCGAAACACGGCCCAGCCCCGCAGGCACCAGGCCCCGCCCGCCAGCCACGCGGCCAAGCCCAGCACGAAGCCGGCCATGCCGGGTCCGTGCAGCGCCTGCGCCAGCAGCGCGGAGGCCGCGGGCAGCCCCGCGCTGCCCGCCTGTGCCGCCTGCGCGAGATAGCGCTCCAGCACATGGGGCTGCGCCAGCTCCAGGCCCAGCAGCATCACGCACGCCCCGGCACAGAAGTACAGCCACGCGCCGCCATAGAGGTAAGCGAAGGGCGGCGCGACGCTGCGCCAGCACGGCGCGCGCCGCACCGCGCGCCAGGCGGCGGCCAGCATGGCCGACAGCGCCGCGGCAGCCAGCAGCCCCAGGGCCACGCCCGGCACCACCCAGCGGTACAGCGGCCCCTCCATCACCACGCCCAACAGCAGGTTGCCCAGCAGCAGGCACAGCAACAGCATGGCCAGCGCGGGCAGCAGCGCGCCGCCGCTGCCCGCGGCCACGCCGTCCTGTACCCGCCGGACGATGAGCGCGCGTGGATGCGCGAGCAACTCGGCCAGGTCCGCCACCATCGCCGCCGCCATCGCCGGCGCCGTGCGCGTCCGGCCTTGCGCGGGCTGGGCCTGGGCGCGGGCCGGATCGGGGTGGATGCCGTAGCGCTGCGCCAGCACGTCCAGCAGCGAGCGCAGGTCGGCCTCCCAGCGGTCGTTGGCCAGCGCCACGGCCTGGCAGCGGGCGAAGGGGCGCAGCGAGGGCGGCAGCGCCTCGGCCGCGGGCATGCCCGCGCCTTCCAGCAGCACGGGGATCACGGGCGTGCCCCGCGCCAGCGCCAGCTCGATTTCGCGCCGCACGAAGTCCTGCGGGTCGTCCAGGCGGCGGCTGCCGTCGCCGGCGGCCGCCTGCAGCCAGCGCGGCCCAACCAGCGAGAGCACCACCGAGGCGCCGGCCACGGCGCGCTCCAGCGTGTCCACGAAATCCGCGCCGGGCACGATGTCGCCCACGTCGAAGAAGACCCGGTCGGCGCCGAGCTCGGCATGCAGCCGGTCGCACAGCCGGCCCGTGGCGGCGGGGCAGTCCTGGCGGCGGTAGTTGATGAAAAGGTCCGTCATGCCGGGGCGGGCGAGGGTGATGCCTTAGATTGAGCCCATGCCCGCCTCGCAAGACTCTGCCCCTCCCGCGCCCGCGCCACAAGGCCGGCCGCCGCGCGGGCGCCCGCCCCGCGCCCCGCTGCCGGACATCGACCCCGCGCGCTGCACGGGCTGCGGGCGCTGCATCGCCGTTTGCCCGGAGCACGTGCTGGCGTTCGAAACCGTGCGCTGGACCAAGTTCGCCGTGCTGGTGGCGGCCGATCCCTGCACCGGCTGCAGCCGCTGCGAAACCCGCTGCCCGTTCAACGCCATCACCATGCGGCCCGCCTCGCAGGTGCGGCCCTGCGGCGGCTGAGCGGCGGCCTGGCGGCTACGGCCGCCCCGCGGCCAGGCAGCCCGCCAGGTCCCGCAGCAGCGCGCCGCCGTCGCCGCTCCAGGCGCTGCCGTGCATGCAGGCCAGCGTCCGGGGCGCTTGGGTGGCCAGCCGCTCCAGCGTGGCCGGGGTGTGCGGCACGTGCGCGAAGTAGTCCATCGCCTGGCGGAAGGCCTCGCTGGGCCCAAGGATGTCGGCATCGGTGAGCGGCTGATCGCCGGCCCCGGGCTGGGTGAACAGGTCGCCGCAGAAGAAGGTGCGCGTCGTGGTGTCCATGAGCAGCCCGCACTCCCAGCCATGGGGCAGGTGCGGCGTGTCGAACCACTGCACCGTGTGCCGGCCCAGGCACAGCAGCTCGCCGTCGGCCAGCGCCCGCGGCGCGCGCTCGGCCAGGTCCTCCATGGAGGTCATGGCGGCGATGCGCCCGCACAGCGGCGCGGCCTGCGGCGCCGCGGCCAGGAACTCGTTCATGGCGCCGCACTCGTCGGCCTCCACGTGCGACAGCGCCACGTGGCGCAGCCGCGCCAGCGGCATCACGCGCGCGAGGGCCGCGCTCACCGGCGCGAACAGCTTGCGCGGCCCGGTGTGGAACAGCAGCGGCTCCTCGTCCACCAGCAGGTACTGGTTGAAACTGAAGGTGAAGCCGCCGGGCAACTGCACCGGCGTGTGGATGCGGTAGATGTCGGCGGCGATCTCGGTGATCTGGCTGTCCATGGCGTGCTCCTGGGTTGAACGGGGCGGCAGCTTGTGTCGCCAGCCGCCGCGGCGTTACACCCCGCGATGGGGATGCGCGCTAAGCATGCGCCGCCATGGACGCCAGCCCAAGCACCGAGCCCGGCCTGGAGGCCCTGCTGGCCTGCCGCATCGCGGCGGCCGCACCGGGCGCGGCCGTGGCGGAGGAGGGCCCGCTCTACCGCCTGCTGGCGCCGCGCGCCCGCCGCTACGGCCTGCGCCACCCGCATGCGGCCGCGGACCTGATGCAGCACGTGATGGCGCTGACCCTGGAGCAGTTGCGCGGCGGCGCGCTGCGGGAACCGGAGCGCGTGGTCTCCTTCGTCCTGGGCGCCTGCCGCTTGACGGTGCAGGAGCTGCTGCGCGGCCACCGCCGGCGCGAGGCGCTGCTGCAGCGCCACGGGCACGAGATCGCCATGGCCGACCTGCACGAGGCCCCGCGCCTGGACCACGAGCGCCTGACCGACTGCCTGCAGCACCTGGCGGAAAAGGGGCGCTCGGTGCTGCTCATGAGCTTCCATCAGGAGCGGCCGGCCGCCGAGGTGGGCGCATTGCTGGGCCTCACCGCCGGCAACGTGCGCGTGATACGCCACCGCGGCATCGCCCGCCTGCGCGAGTGCGTCGCGGGCCCGCGCTTCGTGGAGCGACTCGCGGCCCAGGGGCTGCGGCTGCGCGAGTACCGCGTGCCCTGCAACGGCAGCGTCAACTGCAGCGCGGCGCCGCAGGACGAAGTGCTGGTTGGGCGGTTGCAGGTCGCGCTGCAGGGCGTGCGGCGGCTGGACGTGGCGGCGGATTTCAGCTTCGGCCCTTCGACGCCACGGCGAACGAAGTCGTGCTCTTGCCCGCGCTGGACGGCGTGCGGCGGCTGTTGGTGGAGCCCGCGGGCCCGCGCGAGCTGGGCCACTACAGCTTTCACCACAGCCCCCACCCAGGCGGCTGAGCCGCAAGCCCCGCCTGGCCCAAGCCACAGCGCGCGGGCAGGGGCTCAGGAGCTTAGGGATTCTTGGCCGTGCCGCTGCCGCGCCTGCCGCCGCTTGGCGGCCGGCGCCGCGCCGCGGGCGCGCGGGC
>NZ_JAXOJX010000150.1:0-3613 GCF_034427735.1 Azohydromonas lata | reverse complement strand
CCGGCAGGCCCACATCGGCCGGCGCGGCGCCCTGGCCCTCGTCCTGCGCCGCCGCGGCGCCACCCAGCAACTGGTCCAGCAAGCCCATGGCCGACTCCTGCGCACTGTCTGCCTGCGCAGCGGGCAAGCGCCATGCGCGGCACGGCGCATCGCACGCAACTGTGACCGCATGTCCCCACGGCCTTGTGTGCGGGCCGCATAGGCACCATGTCGCCCCTGGGCGTGCTGTTTTTGCGCCCGCATGGAGTACCTCACGATGTGGAAGCGACTGACCCTGTTGTGGACCGTGGTGCGTGGCGACGCACGGCGGCTGTGGTTCGCACTGCGCCATCCGCAGTCGCCGGCCTGGCTCAAGTGGGGCACGGCGCTGATCGCGCTGTACCTGCTGTCGCCGGTGGACTTGCTGCCCGACGCCTTGCCCGTGATAGGCGTGCTGGACGACGTGGTGCTGGTGCCGCTGGCCATACGCTTCCTGCTCAACCGGCTGCCGCCGCACATTGCCCGCGCCGCCGACCAGCGCTTCGGCACCCGCGCCTAGCAGCGGCGTTTCCCAGCGGCCCGCCTCAGGCTTTCCCCGGGTCCTCGGCATGCGGGTTGCCCCGGATGGGAGGACCGGGACCGCAACGCTGCGGCCCCGGTCACGAAGCCGCACACACCCGAGGAGCAGGCCATGTCCGAGTTGAGAAAAGGCGATGCGGTCGAATGGAATACGCCGCAGGGCCCGACGCACGGCAGCGTCACGCGCAAGGTGACGGGCCAGGCGCACACCGGCGGCCACACCGCCAAGGCCTCGCCACAGCAGCCCCAGTACGAGGTCCGGAGCGACAAGTCCGGCCGCAAGGCCGTGCACAAGGCCGACGCCTTGGGAAAGGCCTAGCCGTGGCCGTGGAGCACAGCAAGGAGCAAGAAGAGCAGGCCGCCACGATCAAGGCCTTCGAGGACGTGGTGAACATGTCCCCTTCCGCCCTGGAGCGCTGGCTGCAGACGCAGCAGTCGCGCCAGGTGGGCCTCACGCACGAGGGCGAGCACGAGGCGGTGGGGCACCAGTCCGGCCGCCGCATCGTCGAGCTGCTGCGCAAGAAGCACGCGCAGCTCGACGCGGAGGATTACCGGCAGATGCGCAAGGTCGTGGGCTACGTGCACCGCCACCTGGCGCAGCGCCCAAGCGGCGACGTGCGCGACACGCGCTGGCGCTGGTCGCTCATGAACTGGGGCCACGACCCGCTGCGCGACGAGCCCGACTGAATCCGGCCACCCCGCCCGCTGCGCCCCGCCTCGCGCCGGGCGTGTAACAGCAAGGCAGACGGGCCTGTGGCGCCACGGCGGCATGGCACCATGCCGGCCGCCCACCCTGTTCGCGGGAGGGCCTCCTTTGCAACTGGTTTCTCTTTCCCGCCGTGGCCTGGTCCTCTCCTCCCGCTTCGTCAGCCACTTTGCCCCCAGCCCTGGATGCCGAGCGCGAGCCTGGCGCGGCCACGGGTGCGACGGCGAGGGTGTCGTGGGGGCCTTACGCCGCTTTCGTCCTGACCATCGCGCTGCTCATGGCGGCGCTGGTGTCGCTGGTGCTGTGGCACGACCACGAGCTCTACCGCGAGCGTGCCCTCTCGGCCACGCAGAACCTGGCCACGCTGATGGACCGCCAGGTCAGCGCCACGCTGGACAAGGCCGACATCGTGCTGCAGACCGTGGCGGCGCAATACGCGGCCACCACCGAGCAGGGCACGCAGCGCGACGCGCGCTTGAACAGCCTGCTGGCGGCGCAGCAGGCGCTGCTGCCGGAGGTGGCCACGCTGCGCGCCACCGGCGCCGACGGCTTCGTGCGCTGGGGCCATGCGGCCACCGTGGACTCGCCCGTCAGCCTCGCCGACCGCGACTTCTTCCTGCGCGCCAAGACCGACCCGCGCGCCGGGCTCATCGTTTCCGGCCCGCTGTTCGGCCGCATCACGCAGCAGTGGGTGATCGTGCTGGCACGCCGGCTCAGCGGCCCGGACGGCAGCTTCGCCGGCATCGTGCACGCCAGCGTCCCCACCACCGAGTTCAGCAAGGTCATGGCGCTGTCGCTGGGCGCGCACGGCGCCGTCACGCTGCGCACCACGGACCTGGCGCTGGTGCACCGCGCGCCCACGCCGCACGACGCGGTGGGCAGCCGCAACGTCTCCGCGCAATTGCGCCAGGCGCTGCGCCAGGCGCCTGACGAGGGGGCCTACGTCGCCACCACCGCGCTGGACGGCGTGGAGCGCAGCAACAGCTACCGGCGGCTGCAGAAGTACCCGTTCTACGTGATCGTGGGCCTGGCCACCGACGATTACATCGGCGGCTGGGAGAGCAACGCGCTGCTCATCTGCGCCCTGGCGGCGCTGGTGGTGCTGGTGACGGCCGCGGCCACCGCGGCCATCTACCGCGGCGCGCGGCGCCAGCAGGCCGACGCGGCCGAGCGTGAGCGCGCCACCGCGGCGGTGCAGGCGCTGCTGCTGGAGCGCACGCGGCTCAACACGGAGCTGGCGCTGCGCGTGCGCGAAGCCGAGGCGGCCAACGCGGCCAAGGACCGCTTCCTGGCCAACATGAGCCACGAGATACGCACGCCCATGCACGCCGTGCTGGGCCTGGCCTACCTGCTGGAGAAGTCCGACTTGGGCGCCGAGGCGCGCGAGCTGGTGCGCAAGGTGCACAGCGCCGGGCGCTCGCTGCTGGGCATCATCAACGACATCCTGGACTACTCGAAGATCGAGGCCGGCCGCCTGGAGCTGGAGGACACGCCTTTCAGCCTGCACGACGTGCTCGACAGCCTGGCCACCGTGATGGCCACCACCGCCGCGGGCAAGGACATCGAGCTGGTCATACAGCCCCCGCCCCCGGGCCTGGAGCGGCTGCGCGGCGACCCGCTGCGGCTGGAGCAGGTGCTGGTCAACCTGGCGGGCAACGCCGTGAAGTTCACCGAGCGCGGCCTCGTGGAGGTGGCGCTGCATCTGGAGGCCGAGGACGGGCAGCGTGCGCTGCTGCGCTTCACGGTGCGCGACACCGGCATAGGCATCCCCAAGGGCCAGCAGGCCGCGCTGTTCGCGCCCTTCACGCAGGCCGACGTCTCCACCTCGCGCCGCTTCGGCGGCACGGGGCTGGGCCTGGCCATCTGCCGCCGCCTGGTGCGCATGATGGGCGGCGACATGGGCGTCAACAGCACGCCGGGCCAGGGCAGCGAGTTCTGGTTCACGGTGCGGCTCGTGCGCGACGCGGCCGCCGCCCGGCCGCCCACGCCGGCGCGGCTGCAGATGCTGGCCGCCACCGCGCGACCCGAGCTGCGCCAGGCGCTGCAGGGCTGTGCTGCCACGCTGCACTGGACGGTGCAGGCCGCGGACGACGCGGCGCAGGCCGCGCAGGCGCTGGCGCAGCGCGCCGCGCAGGGCAGCGGCGGCTTCGACGTGGTGGTGCTGGACACGCCCGCGGACGAGGCGGGGCTGGATGCCGTGCGCACGCTGCACGAGGCGGCGGCCGTGGCGCCCTCGCCGCGCGTGCTGGTGCTGCTGTGCCCGGCCGCGCAGGCGCCGGCGCTGCGCGAGGCGCTGCCGGCCGCCCCGGGCGGCGACTTGATCGACGCGGTGCTCGTGAAGCCCGTGAC
>NZ_JAXOJX010000149.1:0-3650 GCF_034427735.1 Azohydromonas lata | reverse complement strand
GGAGCCCGGCACCGCCGCCGTGCTCGTGACCAGCGCGCGCCTGCCCCAGCGCGAGGACTTGCCGCTGCGCCATGCCTGGGTGGCGGCGCAAGAGGGCAAGGTGCTGGACCGCAACGTCCCCACGCCGGCTGGCGCGGCTTCAGCCCACCCCGAATGGCACTTCGAGCCCGCGCGCAAGCAGCGCCGTGCACTGGCGCCCGTCTCCAACGAGAGCGGTGCCGCGCGCATGGCCAAGGCCACGGGCACGGCGGACACGGGCAAGAAAAGCGGCGCCGTCATCCGCGACGGCTCGGCCATGGAGAAGGCGCAAGCCCTGCTGGACCATTTGCGCAAGCTGGCCCTGGTGCAGGCGCCGAACTGATTCTGGCGAAACCCGGGTCGAGCCCCGGGAAAATTCTTGAGGCTATTTAGCTAGCCCGGCCGGCCACCCTGCGTGGTCGGCCGGGTTTTTGCTTTCTGATACGCCACTTGCAATTGGCGCGACCTTTATGCCGGCGCCATAAAGTCTTGCGCGTGCAAAAGCAAATTATCGCTACTTATCACAGATCAAGCACAACAAGCAAGTAAATAATCAAATTTCCAGGCTTATGGCTGGGAATTTGGTGTAATTCCCTGTATTCAGGCGGACTAAATTCCTGTGAAATTCAGGTTGCAGCGGCACTGCACTGGTGCAGCCTGCACCGCCAAGTGGCCTCAATGTTTGATCACGGACACGGATGATGGTGCAAAAAACCCATCCAGGCGGCAAATCAAGGCGTTTCCAACAGTCTTTGAGGAGTTTGGCGTTGGCATAGGTCTTGCGCTTTGACCTGTGTCTACCCGGGGGCAAATTTGAAGTCCATGTCATCCGGGGTCTTCATTCGACGCTGAGACAACTTCGTCTCTCCACGAGCTTTCAAACCGCAACATATTCAGGTTGAAAGCTGTCAGTAGGGGCAAAGCAAGCGTCCAGTCGCACAGCAGTTCATCCGACGACAAAGGTCCCACGCCATGGTTGCATCCTCGATTCCCGATCCCAAGGTTAGGCATTTTGGTTTTTTGCTGCTTGAAAATTATTCGATGATTGCCTTCACCAACGCGGTGGAGGTGCTGCGCATGGCCAACCTTCTGAGCCGGCAGCAGCTCTATACCTGGACCGTGGTATCGGCCAATGGTTCCCAATCCGCCGCCAGCAATGGTTTGACGGTAGCGGATTCAGGCGATCTGCAGTCCCTGGATGCGTGCGACCTGGTATTTGTCTGCGGCGGCGTGGAGGTTCAAAAGGCGATTTCCGACAGCGTGGTCCAGGATTTGCGCCGCCGCGTCGCGCGCGGCCAGGCCCTGGGCGCGCTGTGCACGGGCACCCACGCGCTGGCTGCCGCCGGCGTGTTGGATGGTTATCGCTGTGCCGTGCATTGGGAGAATCTGGTGGCGCTGCGCGAATCCCATCCCAAGGTGCATTTCGCTCTGGAAGTGTTCGTGATCGACCGTGAGCGCGTCACCGCCTCCGGCGGCATCGCGCCCCTGCACCTGATGATTCACATGGTCCGCGCCCACCACGGCAACAAGCTGGCCATGGCGATTTCGGAACAATTCATCGTCGATCGCGTGCGCGACCAGTCCGACCAGCAAAAACTCCCCCAGCCGGAATTCGTCGGCCCCGGCTACGAACACCTGGTGGAGGCGGCCGAGCTGATGTCGGCCAACATCGAGGAGCCGCTGACGCTGTCGGAAATCGCGGATGCAGCCGGTATTTCGCTGCGCCAGTTGGAGCGCCTGTTCCACCGCTACTACAACGTCACGCCCGCGCAGCATTATTTGACGCTGCGTTTGCGGCGCGCGCGGGAATTGCTGTCGCATACCAGCGCGCCCATCATGCAAATCACCGTCGCCTGCGGCTTCCAGACGGCTTCCCATTTCTGCAAGGCCTATCGGGCCCTGTTCGGACATTCTCCCAGCGAGCACCGCCGCCAGGGCGGCAGCCAGGGATTGGTGCACGTGGGCGTATCGGCAGATACCGCCGCCCGCCGCCCGCCATCCAGGGCTGCTGTGAGCATGCCGATGTACGTGTCCTGACCGCCGTCATTTCCGCAACCAGCGGATCAAATCTCCAAGCCGCCCGCAAGGGCGGCTTTTTTATTTGTCTGCGCGGTGTGGGTACAAAAGGCTGGACATTTGTTGCCTGCCCATAAAAAAGGCCGCGACATTGCTGTCGCGGCCATGAACGTTGGGCGCTCTTGCCGCCCAATCACCCCGAGATATTCACAAGGACGCCACGGCCTGCGGCTGGCCACCCTTGAAGCCATAAACGCTCACCGGCGATGATTTCAGGTCGTGCTTGTCGGTGAAGGAATACTCGCCGGCCACCCCCTGGTAAGCGCCCTTGGCCAGGAATTCACTCAATTTGCCGGGGTCGGTGGAGCCGGTTTTCTGCATGGCGTCGGCCAGCAGCATCGCGGCGTCATAAAAGGACACGGCGTAGGTCAGCGGGTCGCGGTTGTAGGCGGCCTTGTATTTGGCTGCAAAGGCGCGGCCGGCATCGGCTTGGCCCAATATCACGCCGGCCTGCGTGCACAGCACATTCCCGTCAGCCACGTTGCCGCTGAGCCGGCTGGTCTCGGTGGTGCAAATGCCGTCGCCGCCCAACAATTTGGCGTTGATACCCAGCGACACCATCTGGCGCAGCATGGGGCCGGCCTGCGAGGAATAGCCGCCATAAAACACCGCGTCCGGTTTGGCGCTGCGTATGGAGGTCAGGATGGAGGTGAAATCCGTGGCCTTGTCGGTGGTGAATTCCTGCTTCACGACGTTCATGCCCTGGCGCTTGGCTTCGGCCATGAACTCGGCCACCAGGCCCTGGCCGTAAGCGGTGCGGTCGTCGATCACCGCCACGTTCTTGGCCTTCATGTCCTTGGCGGCGTAGGCCGCCATGGCAATGCCGACCTGCGCGTCGTTCACGCCAACGCGGAACAGCCGCGGATAGCCCAATTGCGTCACCTTGGGGTTGGACGCCACGGTGAGCATGAGCATGCCCGCCTCGTTGTAGACGCGGCCCGCGGGGATGGCCACGCCGGAGTTGTACGGGCCCACGACGTAATGGACCTTGGCGTCCGCCAGCACCTGCGCAACGGCCACGCCCTGGCGGGGATCGGCGCCGTCGTCCTGCGCCACCACCTCGAACGTCACCTTCTTGCCGGCCACCTGCACGCCCTTGGCGTTGAGCTCCTTTACCGCCAGCAGCAGGCCGTCGCGGTTGTCCACGCCGTAGGCCGCTTGGCCGCCGGACAGCGGGCCGGTGAAGCCGATCTTCACCACCTCCTGCGCTTGCGCGGCGAAGGATGCAGCGGCCAGCGCCAGCGGCGCGAGCAGGGTGGCGCACAGCGCCGCGCTTGACTTCTTGGGAGCCTGTTTCATGGCTGGAGTCCTCTCCTTGTGACGGTGATCGGGATCAGGCCGGCTGCAGATGGCGCTTGGTCGGCTCGGACGTTCCGGCCAGCAGCGGCGACAGCAGCGGATCGGCGCAGCGGCGCGGCTCCACGAGCTGCAGCCCGTAGGGCCGCGCCGTGCGCTCGATGAGCTTCCAGATGTAGTCCGCAAAGCTGCGCCGGAACACCAGCGCCACACCCTGCGCGTCGCTGCGCAGCACGGTGAAGCTGGCCTTGCTGATCACG
>NZ_JAXOJX010000148.1:0-3713 GCF_034427735.1 Azohydromonas lata | reverse complement strand
GCCGACCTGGGGCGACGAGGCGCTGTACCGGCAGTGCCTGCTCGACTTCGTGCGCGAGCACGGCGACGCGGCCCGCGAGATGGCCGCGGCCGACACGCCGGCCGCCGCCGCGGCGCTGGCCCACAAGCTCAACGGCGCCGCGGCGCAACTGGCGCTGACCGACGTGAGCGCCCGCGCCGAGGAGGCGGAGCTGGTCTACCGCACGGGGCTGTCGCCGCAGGCCACGCTGTCGGCGCTGCAGGCGGCGCTGGATACGGCGCGGGCGTCGATACGCGGGTACGCGGGCGGGGGCTGAGGCGGCGGGAGCCTTGGGGAGAGTCAACGGGCCAGGCAGGAGCGTTGGCCCGCTCAGCGCCCGCCGCGCGCGGCCCAGCGCGCCACGATGGCGTGCAGCGCGTCCAGCCCGTCGGTGAGCGCGGCCGGGCCGGGCTGCAGGATGAGGGGCGACTTCACTTCGTGCAGCTCGCCGTCGCGCACGGCCGGCACGTCCTGCCAGCCGGGACGCGCGGCCACGGCCTCGGGGCGGAATTTCTTTCCGCACCAGGAGCCGATGATGATGTCCGGCCGCCGCGCCACCACCTCCAGCGGGTCGGCCACGATGCGATCGCGCCCAAGGGGGGCCGCGGCGCGCTCGGGGAAGATGTCGTCGCCGCCGGCGATGCCGATCAGCTCGCTGACCCAGCGTATGGCGCTGATCTGCGGCGCGTCCCACTCCTCGAAGTACACGCGCGGGCGCCGCGGCAGCCGCGCGGCGGCCTCGCGCACGGCGCGCACGCGCGCCTCCAGCGCCGCCGCGTAGGCCTCGGCCCGCTGCGCCGCGCCCACCAGCGCGCCCAACCGGCGCACGTAGCCCAGGATGCCCGCGACGCTGCGGTGGTTGGCGATCCACACCTCCACGCCCGCCTTCACCAGCGCCTGCGCGATGTCGGCCTGCATGTCGGAAAAGCCGATGGCCAGGTCCGGCCGCAGCGCCAGGATGCGGTCGACCTTGGCGCTGGTGAAGGCCGAGACGCGCGGCTTTTCCTGCCGTGCCCGCGGCGGGCGCACGGTGAAGCCGGAAATGCCCACGATGCGCCGCTCCTCGCCCAGGGCGTAGAGCAGCTCGGTGGGCTCCTCGGTCAGGCAGACGATGCGCCCGGGGCGCCCGCCGGTGTCCAGGCAGTCCAGGGCGTGCGGTGTTTCAGTTTCAGGAACAGGGGGCGTCGGTGTGGTGGCGGCTGCGGCGTTCATGCGCCGGCATTGTCAGGCCGCCTGCGGCGCCCACTGCGAGGCCGGCACGGGGCGGCCCCAGAGAAAGCCCTGGAAGTACGGGCAGCCGTGGCGGACCAGGAAGTCCTGCTGCAGCGCGTTTTCCACGCCCTCGGCCACGACCTTGAGCGAGAGGCTGCGCGCCAGCAGCAGGATGGTCTGCACGATGCTCGCGTCGTTGGCGTCGCCCAGCACGTCCTCGATGAAGGAGCGGTCTATCTTGATCTCGTCCAGCGGCAACTGCTTCAGGTAGGCCAGCGACGAGTAGCCGGTGCCGAAGTCGTCGATGGAAAAGCGCACGCCGCGCGCGCGCAGCGTGCGCATCTTGCGCACCACCTCGTCCACGTCGCCGAGCAGCAGGCTCTCGGTGAGCTCCAGCTTGAGCAGGTTGGCGTCGGCGCCGGTGCGCTGGAGCGTGTCCAGCACCTGGCGCACGAAGTCGCCCTGGTGGAACTGGCGGGCGCTGACGTTGACCGAGAGCGTGAGGCCGCGCGTGGCCGCGTCGGCCTGCCAGGCCACGAGCTGGCGGCAGGCCGTCTCCAGCACCTGCTGGCCCACGGCGACGATGAGCCCGTTCTGCTCGGCCAGCGGTATGAACTCCGCCGGCGGCACCAGGCCACGCTGCGGGTGGCGCCAGCGCACCAGCGCCTCCGCGCCCACGCGCCGTCCTTGGGCGTCCACCACGGGCTGCAGGTACACGTCGAGCTCGCCGCGCTCCAGGCCCAGGCGCAACTGCGCGGCCAGCGCCGCGCGCGCGAGCACGGTTTCCTGCATCACCGGGTCGAAGAAGCGCTGCGTGTTGCGCCCGGCGTCCTTGGCCTGGTACATGGCGAAGTCGGCGCGCTTGAGCATCTCGTCGGCCGTGTCGTCGGGGTAGCCGAACAGGGCCACGCCCAAGCTGCAGCTGGTCAGGTGCAGCGCGCCGTCCAGGGCGTAGGGGCGCGAGAGCGCCTTGAGCAGCTTGGCGCCCAGCGCCTCGGCGGCGGTGGCGGCCTTCAGCGGCTCATGCCCCAGGTCTTCGGCAATCACCACGAACTCGTCGCCGCCCATGCGCGCGGCCGTGTCGTTGCCGCGCAGGGTGGCTTGCAGCCGCTGCGCCACCTGCAGCAGCAGCGCGTCGCCGCTGGCGTGGCCCAGGGTGTCGTTGAGCTCCTTGAAGTGGTCCAGATCCAGGAACATCAGCGCGCCGAACTGCGCGTTGCGCCGGCCCAGCGCGATGGCGTGCTGCAGCCGGTCGAACATCAGCCGCCGGTTGGGCAGCCCGGTGAGCGCGTCGTAGAAGGCCAGGCGCTGCGTGAGCTCCTCGGCGGTCTTGCGCTCGGTGACGTCGCACAGGCTGCCCACCATGCGCAGCGGGCGGCCCTCGCCGTCGCGCTCGACCACGTCGCCGCGGTCCAGCACCCAGATCACACTGCCGTCGCCGCGGCGCATGCGGTGCTCGTGGCGGTAGGGGCCGTGGCCGTCCAGGCATTGCTGCATCGCGTCGGTGACGGCGGCGTAGTCCTCCGGCAGGAGGCAGGCCTCGAAGTCGGCGATGGTGCCGGTGAGCTGCGTGGGCTGCAGGCCCAGCAGCTCGTACCAGCGCTGGTTGTGCTGCAGCGCGTTGCTGCGCAGGTCCCAGTCCCACACGCCCTCGCCCGTGGCGCCCAGCACGTGGCTCAGGCGCCGCTCGCTTTGCTGCACCTGCTCCTGTGCGCGGCGCACGTCGGTGATGTCGTGGGCGATGACGAGGATGCGCGGCAGCCCGTCGTCGCCCACGAAGGGCTTCTTGATGGACTTGAACCAGCGCTTGCGCCCGGTGCGCGCGTCGATGGACTCCTCGATGACGGTCTCGGTGCGCCCGCGCGCCATGATCTCCAGCACGTCGGCGCGTATCTGGTCAGCCTGCTCGCGCGTGGCGCTGAAGTGGCCTTCGTGGCGGCCCACCATGGCCTGCGGCGTGGTGCCGTGGAAATCGGCCACGGGCTGGTTGCAAAGCAGGAAGTTGCCCTGGTGGTCCTTGAGGACGATGAAGTCCGGCGACTCGTCCAGCACCGTGCGCAGCAGCGTTTCCTGCACGCTCAGGTGCTGGTGGACGTCGCAGGCCTCGCGGGCACTGCAGTCCAGCGCCTGCACGCGGGCCTGGAGAGCGTCCACCTGGCGGCGCAGCCTGGCGGCGTCGGACGGGCCATGGTCCTGGTTCACGGCGTCCAAATCCCCGGCAGCGACGTCGTTCACGGTGTCTTTCCTCACCGGAACACGACTGGAGAGCCCGGCATCTGTTTGTTGTCCCGGCAATGCGAAAACCACCGGCGCCGCGCTGTTGGAAGTCGGTCTGGTGCGCGCGCGGGGCCATTGTCATTGACGGCGCGCAAGCGCCGGCCCGCAAGCGCCGTTCAAAACGTGAAGCCGCGCACGCTTTGAGCCGCCTTGCGACGGCCGGAGCTTCAGCGGCGGGCCGGCGCGGTGTGGGCCCTGTCTCTTAT
>NZ_JAXOJX010000147.1:0-3715 GCF_034427735.1 Azohydromonas lata | reverse complement strand
AGCCACCCGCTGCAGGCCTTCGTCTCCGAGTCCATGCAGCGCGTGATCGACACCGTGATCATGAGCAACGCGGTGCACGGATATCTCAGCCAGTCCGACAAGGGCGAGCTGGTCATTGGCGCGGGCATCGACAGCTACCTGGGCTACGGCCAGCGCGGCAGCCCGCACGTGATCGACCACACGGCCGCGGCCATCATCGAGCTGTTCCCGCAGTTCTCGCGCGTGCGCATGAACCGCCAGTGGGGCGGCATCGTGGACGTGTGCCCCGACGCCTGCCCGATCATCAGCAAGACCCGGGTGCAGGGCCTGTACTTCAACTGCGGCTGGGGCACGGGCGGCTTCAAGGCCACCCCGGGGTCGGGCCACGTCTTCGCCCACACCATCGCCAACGACCGCCCGCACCCGCTGGCCGCGCCCTTCTCCATAGACCGCTTCCACAGCGGCCACCTCATCGACGAGCACGGCGCCGCCGGCGTCGCGCACTGAAGCCCCGAGGACGCAAGCACCATGCTCCGACTGCATTGCCCCCACTGCAACGAGCTCCGCGAGGAAGAGGAGTTCAGCTACGCCGGCGAGGCCTACATCGCCCGCCCGGCCAACCCGGCCCAGGTTGACGACGAAACCTGGGGCGACTACCTCTTCATGCGCCGCAACACCAAGGGCTGGCTCTGGGAGCAGTGGCAGCACAGCGCCGCGTGCCGCAAGGTCTTCGCCGTGCGCCGCAACACCGCCACCTACGAGATCTCCGGCACCTGGACGCTGCAGGACGCCAAGCCGCTGTTCGACAAAGAGACTGAGGGAGAAGCTGCATGACCGCCCAACGCGTTGACATCGCCGGCACCCGCATCGACACGCGGCGCAAGGTCACTTTTACTTTCGACGGCAAGACCCACAGCGGCTACGCCGGCGACACGCTGGCCTCGGCGCTGCTGGCCAACGGCTACAAGCGGCTGGCCCGCAGTTTCAAGTACGGCCGCCCGCGCGGCATCCTGGGCGCCGGGGCGGAAGAACCGAATGCCTTGGTGCAGATGGAGGAAGGCGCGCACACCGTCCCCAACATCAAGGCCACGCAGGCCGAGCTGTACGACGGGCTCAAAGCCGCCACCACCTCCGGCTGGCCTTCGCTGGACTTCGACCTCAAGGCCACGCTGGGCAAGGCCTCGCGCTTCATGCCCGCGGGCTTCTACAGCAAGACGTTCAAGTGGCCGCGCAAGTTCTGGCCGGCGTATGAGGCCGTGATCCGCAAGTTCGCGGGCTTCGGCAGCGCGCCCACCGAAGCCGACCCCGACCACTACGACCACCTGTACCACCACGTGGACGTGTTGATCGTGGGCGGCGGCGCCTGCGGCCTGCTGGCCGCGCTGCAGGCCGGCCAGGCCGGGCTGAAGACGGTGCTGGTGGACGAGCAAAGCGAGCTGGGCGGCTGGCTGCTGTCGGACCCGTCCGCGAGCATCGACGGCCGCAACAGCGACGCCTTCCTGCGCTCGGTGCGCGCCACGCTGGACAAGCTGCCCAATGTGACTTGCCTGAGCCGCACCACGGCCTTCGGCCTGTACCAGGACAACCTGGTGCTGGCCGTGGAGCTGATGCAGGACCACCTGCCCATCGGCGCGCGCGACCCGCTGCTGCCGCGCCAGCGCCAGCACAAGATCCGCGCCCGCCACATCGTGCTGGCCACCGGCGCCATCGAGCGGCCCTTGGTCTTCGGCAACAACGATCTGCCGGGCGTCATGACCGTCTCCGCCGGCCAGACCTTCCTCAAGCGCTACGGCGTGCGGGTGGGCCAGGAAGTGGTGGTCACCGGCACCAGCGACATGATCTACGACTGCGCCAACGGGCTGGCGGCTGCGGGCGCCAAGGTGCACGTGGTCGATCCGCGCCCGCAGGGCATCGCCCGCCGGCTGGAAGCCAACGTCACGGTGCACCAGGGCTTTGCCGTGGGCGAGGCCGTGGGCCGCAACGAGGTGAAGGCCGCCAAGCTGGTGAAGCTGCATCCGCAAAAGGATGAAGCCGTCGGCTCCGGCCCCACGCTGCGCTGCGACGCGCTGCTGTCTTCCGGCGGCCTGTCGCCCACGGTGCACCTGTTCTGCCATGACGGCCGCCGCCCTATTTGGGACGAGACCGTGGCTGCCTTCGTGGTGCCCAAGGCGGGGCGCGAAGGCATCGCCTGTGCAGGGTCCGTGACCGGTGCCTTCGGCCTGGAAGAGGCGCTCAAGCAGACCACGGAGGCCATGCGCGAGGTGCTCAAGACGCTGGGCGCCAAGGCGCAGCTCAACGCGCCGCGCTGCAACACGGCGCCCGTTCAAGCCCCGCGCCACATGTACCGCGTGCCCGACGGCAAGCCGGAAGGCGTGGGCGCCAAGGCCTTCGTGGACTACCAGAACGACGTGACGGCCGCCGACATCGAGCTGTCCATCCGCGAGAACTGGCAGCACATCGAGCACGTCAAGCGGTTTACCGCGCTGGGCTTCGGCACCGACCAGGGCAAGCTCTCCAACGTCAACGGCTTCGTCATCACGGCGCGCGCCTTGAAGCGGCCCGTGTCCGAGGTCAGCACGACCACGTACCGCCCGGCCTACACGCCGGTGTCGCTCGGGGCGCTGGCCGGCACCATGGAGGGTGACACCTTCGACCCGGTGCGCACGACGGCCATCCACGCCAGCCACGCCGCGCGCAAGGCCGAGCTGGAGCCCGTGGGCAACTGGATGCGCCCGTGGTATTTCCCCAAGAAGGGCGAGGACATGCACGCCGCCGTGGCGCGCGAGTGCCGCGCCGCGCGCACGGGCGTGGCGGTGATGGACGCCTCGACGCTGGGCAAGATCCAGATCGACGGCCCCGACGCGCGCGAGTTCCTCAACCGCGTCTACGCCAACGCCTGGAGCCAGCTCGCCCCTGGTAAATGCCGCTACGGCCTGATGCTCGACGAGAACGGCATGGTCATGGACGACGGCGTGACGGCGTGCATCTCCGACACGCGCTTCTACATGACCACCACCACCGGCGGCGCGGCCAAGGTGCTCAACTGGCTGGAGCGCTGGCACCAGACGGAGTGGCCCGAGCTGCGGGTGTGGATGAGCTCCGTCACCGACCACTGGTCCACCGTGGCGCTGGTGGGGCCGAAGTCGCGCGAGGTGCTCTCGCGGCTGTGCCAGGACATCGACCTCTCGCCCGAGAGCTTCAAGTTCATGGACTGGCGCGCGGGCACCGTGGCGGGCCTGCCCTGCCGCGTGTTCCGCATCAGCTTCTCCGGCGAAGTCAGTTACGAGCTCAACGTGGAGTCGGGCTACGGCCAGGCGCTGTGGGAAGCCGTGATGGCCGCGGGCGCGGACTTCGACATCACGCCCTACGGCACGGAGACCATGCACGTGCTGCGCGCGGAGAAGGGCTTCATCATCGTGGGCCAGGACACGGACGGCTCCATGACGCCGCACGACCTGGCCATGGGCTGGGCGGTGAGCACCAAGAAGAAGTACAGCTTCCTGGGCCAGCGCTCGCTCTCGCGCAGCGACACCACGCGCGTCGACCGCAAGCAGCTCGTGGGGCTGATGCCCGAAGACCCGGCCACGGTGCTGGCCGAAGGGGCGCAGGTCATCGAGGACCCCAATGCCCTCAACCAGCTGCCCGCGCCCATGCTGGGCCACGTCACCAGCAGCTACCACAGCCCGGAGCTGGGCCGCTCCATCGCCATGGCCGTCGTTCGCGGCGGCGCCAAGCG
>NZ_JAXOJX010000146.1:0-3747 GCF_034427735.1 Azohydromonas lata | reverse complement strand
GGGCATACAGCTCACGCGCACGGGCTCGCTGTCAGTCTCTGACACCGACGCGGGTCAGGACAAGTTCTCCACCACCGTCTCCAACACCACCAGCGGCGGTGCTTGGGGCGCGCTGACCATCAACGCCGCTGGCACCTGGAGCTACGCGGTCGACAACAGCTTGGCTGCTCTGCAGGCGCTCAAGCAAGGCGAGACGCACACGGAGACCTTTACCGTCCAAAGCCTGGACGGCACCGCCTCGCAGACCGTCACCATCGTCGTCACCGGCGTCAACGACGCAGCCACCATCGACGCGGGCACCAACGGCGTCAACGCTCAAGCTGCGCTGACTGAAGATGCCGACACCGATGCCCTCACGCCAGGCATCCAGCTCACGCGCACGGGCTCGCTGTCCGTCTCTGACACCGACGCTGGCCAGGACAAGTTTTCCACTACCGTCACCGACGCCACGGTTGGCGGCGCCTGGGGCGCGCTGACCATCAACGCCGCCGGCACTTGGAGCTACACGGTCGACAACAGCCTGGCTGCGCTGCAGGCGCTTAAGGCAGGCGAGACGCACACGGAAACCTTCACCGTCCAAAGCCTGGACGGCACCGCTTCGCAGACCGTCACCATCGTCATCACTGGCGTTAACGACGCAGCCACCATCGACGCTGGTACCGACGGCGCCAACGCCCAAGCCGCGCTGACTGAAGACGCCGACACCGACACCGTCACGCCCGGCATTCAGCTCACGCGCACGGGCTCGCTGGCGGTCTCTGACACCGACGCCGGCCAGGACAAGTTCTCCACTACCGTCACCGACACCACCAGCGGCGGCGCCTGGGGCGCGCTGACCATCAACGCTGCCGGCACCTGGAGCTACACGGTCGACAACAGCCTGGCTGCGCTGCAGGCGCTTAAGGCAGGTGAAACGCACACGGAAACGTTCACCGTCCAAAGCCTGGACGGCACCGCCTCGCAGACCGTCACCATCGTCATCACTGGCGTCAACGACGCGGCCACCATCGACGCCGGCACTGACGGCGCCAACGCCCAAGCTGCGCTGACTGAAGACGCCGACACCGATGCCGGCACGCCGGGCATTCAGCTCACGCGCACGGGCTCGCTGTCCGTCTCTGACACCGACGCCGGCCAGGACAAGTTCTCCACCACCGTCACCGACACCACCAGCGGCGGCGCCTGGGGTGCACTGACCATCAACGCCGCCGGCACCTGGAGCTACACGGTCGACAACAGCCTGGCTGCGCTGCAGGCCCTCAAGCAAGGTGAGACCCACACCGAGACCTTCACTGTCCAAAGCCTGGACGGCACTGCGACGCAGACCGTCACCGTCGTCATCACTGGCGTCAACGACGCGGCCACCATCGACGCCGGCACTGACGGCGCCAACGCCCAAGCCGCGCTGACTGAAGACGCCGACACCGATACCGTCACGCCGGGCATACAGCTCACGCGCACGGGCTCGCTGTCCGTCTCGGACACCGACGCGAGCCAGGACAAGTTCTCCACTACTGTCACCGACACCACGGTTGGCGGCGCCTGGGGCGCGCTGACCATCAACGCCGCCGGCGCCTGGAGCTACTCGGTCGACAACAGCCTGGCTGCGCTGCAGGCCCTCAAGCAAGGCGAGACCCACACCGAGACCTTCACTGTCCAAAGCCTGGACGGCACCGCGACGCAGACCATCACCATCGTCATCACCGGCGTCAACGATGCCGCCACCATCGACGCGGGCACCAATGGCGTCAACGCCCAAGCTGCGCTGACTGAAGACGCCGACACCGATGCCCTCACGCCGGGCATTCAGCTCACGCGCACGGGCTCGCTGTCCGTTTCTGACACCGACGCCGGCCAAGACAAGTTCTCCACCACCGTCACCGACACCACCAGCGGTGGCGCCTGGGGCGCGCTGACCATCAACGCCGCTGGCACCTGGAGCTACACGGTCGACAACAGTCTGGCCGCGCTGCAGGCGCTTAAGGCAGGCGAGACCCACACCGAGACCTTCTCGGTGGCCAGCTTGGACGGCACCGCCTCGCAGACCGTCACCATCGTCATCACTGGCGTCAACGACGCGGCTACCATCGACGCCGGCACTGACGGCGCCAACGCCCAAGCCGCGCTGACTGAAGATGCCGACACAGACACCCTCACAGCAGGCATACAGCTCACGCGCACAGGCTCGCTCGCGGTCTCTGATGCCGACGCCGGCCAGGACAAGTTCTCCACCACCGTCACCGACACCACCAGCGGCGGTGCTTGGGGCGCGCTGACCATCAACGCCGCCGGCACCTGGAGCTACGCGGTCGACAACAGCTTGGCTACTCTGCAAGCGCTCAAGCAAGGCGAGACGCACACGGAAACCTTCACCGTCCAAAGCCGGGACGGCACCGCCTCGCAGACCGTCACCATCGTCATCACCGGCGTCAACGACGCCGCCACCATCGACGCCGGCACCGACGGCGCCAACGCCCAAGCCGCGCTGACTGAAGACGCCGACACCGACACCCTCACGCCCGGCATTCAGCTCACGCGCACGGGCTCGCTGTCCGTTTCTGACACCGACGCCGGCCAGGACAAGTTCTCCACCATCGTCACTGACACCACGGTTGGCGGCGCCTGGGGGGCGCTGACCATCAACGCCGCCGGTGCCTGGAGCTACTCGGTCGACAACAGCCTGACCGCGCTGCAGGCGCTCAAGCAGGGCGAGACCCACACCGAGACCTTCACCGTCCAAAGCCTGGACGGCACTGCGACGCAGACCGTCACCATCGTCATCACCGGCGTCAACGACGCCGCCACCATCGACGCGGGCACCAACGGCGCCAACGCCCAGGCCGCCCTCACCGAGGACGCTGACACCGACGCCCTCACGCCGGGCATTCAGCTCACGCGCACGGGCTCGCTGACCGTCTCTGACACCGACGCCGGCCAGGACAAGTTCTCCACCACCGTCACCGACACCGCCAGCGGTGGCGCCTGGGGCGCGCTGACCATCGACGCTGCCGGCACCTGGAGCTATGCGGTCGACAACAGCCTGGCTGCGCTGCAGGCGCTAAAAGCCGGCGAGACGCACACCGAGACGTTCACCGTTCAAAGCTTGGACGGCACCGCCTCGCAGACCGTCACCATCGTCATCACTGGCGTCAACGACGCAGCCACCATCGACGCCGGCACCGACGGCGCCAACGCCCAAGCTGCGCTGACTGAAGACGCCGACACCGATACCCTCACGCCAGGCATCCAGCTCACGCGCACGGGCTCGCTGTCCGTCTCTGACTCCGACGCTGGCCAGAACAAGTTCTCCACCACCGTCACCGACACCACCAGCGGTGGCGCCTGGGGCGCGCTGACCATCAACGCTGCCGGCACCTGGAGTTACGAGGTCGACAACAGCCTGGGCGCGCTGCAGGCGCTCAAGCAAGGTGAAACGCACACCGAGACCTTCACCGTCCAAAGCCTGGACGGCACCGCGACGCAGACCATCACCATCGTCATCACTGGCGTCAACGACGCCGCCACCATCGACGCCGGCACTGACAGCGCCAACGCTCAAGCTGCGCTGACTGAAGACGCCGACACCGATGCCCTCACGCCGGGTATTCAGCTCACGCGCACGGGCTCGCTGGCGGTCTCTGACACCGACGCCGGCCAGGACAAGTTTTCCACTACCGTCACCGACACCACCAGCGGTGGCGCATGGGGCTCGCTGACCATCAACGCCGCCGGCGCCTGGAGCTACGA
>NZ_JAXOJX010000145.1:0-3824 GCF_034427735.1 Azohydromonas lata | reverse complement strand
GTGCTGTACCGCCCGCGCGCCACGCCCTCGGACTTTCTGTCCCGCCAGCTCGCCAGCTTTGAAGGCGTGCTCACGGCGCTGGAGGACCGCGTCGCCGCCGCCCATCTGCTCACCGACCCGGCCGTGGTGCCGGAAGCCAGCCTGGAATGGTTATCGGCCTGGGTGGGCGTGGCCTTCGATCCCGTGCTGCCCGCGGCGCGGCGCCGCGCCTGGCTGCAGGCCGCGCCGCAACTGGCGCGCTGGCACGGCACGCGCCGGGGCCTGTCCATGGCGTTGGACGTGGCCACCGGCGCCAGCGTGGAAAGCGACGCCCAGGGCCGCGTGCTCATAGGCCGCGCGCACAGCGGCGGCGTGGGCGGCGGCGAGATCGTCGTGGTCGAGGATTTCAGGTTGCGCCGCCTCATGGCGACGCTGCTGGGCGTGGACCTGGCGGACGAGGAAGACCCGCTGCTCGGCGGCCTGGCGCGCAGCGGCCATTCGCTGGTGGGCGACACGCTGGTGCTGGGCGACCACGAGACGGCCGAGCTGATGGCGCTGTTCCGCGACGAGCAGTCCAGCGACGCGCAGGACGCCGCCGCGCGCGGCTTTTACGGCCGCCTGGCGCACCGCGTCACGGTGCTCGTCCACCGCGAGGTGCAGGCGCAGGACTTCGCGCTGATCCGCTGCATCGCCGAGCTGGAATCGCCCGCCCACGTGCAGCTGCGCGTGGCCGGCGCCACCTGGCCGCTGCTGGTGGGCGTGGCCAGCCTGGTGGGCGTGGACACCTACCTGGGCCCGCCGCGGCCGGTGCGCCCGGCGCGGGTGCAGCAATCCACCCTGGGCCTGGGCGACGTGATCGTGCAGCCCGCGCTGCTGGACGCCCGCTTGGGCGGCAGCCCCGCGCCGCTGGTGCCGGATGCGCCGCCGGCACCAGCGCCGGCCCCCGAGCCACCGCCTGCACCTGCACCTGCACCTGCACCCGCACCCGCACCCGCACCCGAGCCTGTCCCGGCGCCCGCGCCGGAACCTGCACCCGCCCCAGTGCCTGAGCCGGGGCCCGCGCCGTCGCCGGATGCCCCGCCACCCACCCCCGGACCGGAGAACCCATGAGCGCCGTCCGCCGAGACCCCCAAGCCGACCCGCTGTTCGCCCGTCCGCGCCCGGAGCGCCCGGCCTATGCCACCGGCATGCTGCTGGGCGCGCGCGACTTCGCCGACGAGCAGACCTACCACCGCGGCCAGCTCGCCCGCGCCCTGGCCTACCTGGCCGGGCCGGGCACGCTGGCCGGGCTGCGGGTGTCCTGCATGCCGGCCGGCAGCGGCGGCCAGGCCGCGCAGCCCGAGGAAATCCGCGTCGAGCCCGGCCTGGCCGTGGACTGGCTGGGACGGCTCATCGAAGTGCCGCGCACGGCCTGCGTGCGGCTGCCGGCCTGGTTCGCCGCGCTGCCGGACGACACCCGCAGCCAGGCCGCCTACCCGCAGGGCGTCGGCACGCTGGACGGTTTCACCTCCGCCCGCGCCTTGGCCGAAGCCGGGGGCACGCTGCCCACGCGGGTGCTCGCGGCCGACCTCTACCTGCGCTTCGTGGCCTGCGACGCCGCCTGGAGCCCCGCCTTCGCCAGCGGGCCCTACGACGCGCTGGACGCCATCGCCGCCTCGCGGGTGCGCGACGCCTATGAGCTGCTGCTGCTGCCGCGCACGGGGCTGCAGGCCGACACGACCAAAGGCCTGCCGGACCCGGGGCCGGACCTGGCCGGCATCGCCGACCCGGCCGACCGCCGCGCCGCGCTGCAGGACCACCTGCTGGACGACGCCTATCGGCCCGTGTCGGCCGCGGGTTCGGCCGGCGACCTGAAGGCGCTGTCGGCCAACCCGGACGGCGTCGATCCCAGCGCGGTGTGGCTGGCGCGGGTGCTGCTGCCGGTGCAGGCGGGCGATCCGCCACAGCGCACGGACCCCGTGGGCGAGCCCGTGATCGACAACTACAGCCGCCGCTTCCTGCCCGCCGCCGCGCTGCTGGCGCGCTGGCTGGGCGCCTGAGCCGCGCGAGGAGAGAGGACCATGGCATCCAACGATCTCACCCAGGGCGCGGCGCGCCAGAGCGTCCCGGCCGAGCAGGCCACGGCGCTGCGCGATGCCGGCGTGCTGGCGCTGGACCCGCGGCGCGAGCGCCCGCGTTACTTCGACGGCCGCTTCCTGGCCGCGCGCGACCTGGTGCGCGACCAGCAGTACTTCCTGACCCGCGAGGCCGACTTGGGCCGCGCCGCCGGCAGCGGCGTGGCCACGGGGCTGCACGTCACGCGGGGGCCGAACCCGCAGACGCTGCGCCTGGAGGCGGGCCACGGCATCACGCCCGCGGGCGAGCTGGTGCTGCTGCCGCAAGGCGAAAGCGGGCAGGGGCTGGACGTGGCGCTGGCCGACATCCCGCAGGCGGAGCAGCTTTCCGCCCGCTTCGGCCTTGGGCGCATCCCGCAGGCGCCGCCGCGCAGCCGCACGGGGCTGTTCGTCCTGGCGCTGCGGCCGGTGGAGTTCACGGCCAACCCCGTGGCCGCCTATCCCACCTCGCTCACCGGCGTGCGCACGGTGGAGGACGCCGACGTGGTGGAGGCCACCGCCATCGTCCTGGTGCCCTGGGCCGACGACGGCAGCAACGACGCGCTGGACGCCCGCCGCGGCCGCGTGGCGCGCCAGGTGTTCGTGGCGCAGCAGGACGCGGCGCTCTCGGCCAACGTGCTGCCGCTGGCCATGGTGGCGCTGGCCAACAACACCGTGGTCTGGCTGGACGAGGCGCTGGTGCGCCGCGAGCTGGGCGCCGACCGCGGCGACCTGCCCGGGCTGGGCTTCAACCCCCGCGCCCTGCGCCTGGCCCACCTGCTGCAGTACCAGGACCACCTGGCCGACGTGGTGGACACGCTGGGCACCAACCAGCGCTTCCCGGCCAGCGCCTACTTCCCGGCGCTGCCCGGCACCGGGCCGCTGCCGCCGGGCGTGATCAACCCGGTGGACTTCACGCAGAACTTCTTCCCCCCCGAAGTGGACGTGGAGCTCTCCGCCATCCCCGATGACGAGCTGCCCGCCCTGGTGGAGGACGCGCTGGCGCTGCAGCCGCTGGATCTCACCTTGCCGGGGCAGGCGCTGGACGCCACGGCCGTGCTGATCCTGGCGCCCGTGCCGCGCGCGCAGTGGCGCGCCGTCACCCGGGTGCTGGCCAGCGTGAGCCGCGCGGTGAAGCCGGCCGCGCCCAACCTGATGGCGCAGCGCCGGCCGCTGGAGGTGCTGCAGCGGCTGCGCGTGGCGCAGCCCGCCGTGGCGGCGCCGGACGCCAGCAACCCGTCGGATGCGCAATGGCAGGCGCTGGCGGCGCAGCAGAACCTGTGGTTCGTGCGCCGGCGCCACCTGGCGATGCGCGACGACTACACCGGCGCCTGGGAGGCGGTGGCGGGCGTGGACGAGCGCGCGGTGGAGCTGTCGCTGCGCAGCCGCCTCACGGGGCTGGGCCTGAAGGTGCAGCTCGACAAGGTGCTGGCCAGCGCCTCCACGGCGGCGGCCTCCAGCATCACCTCGCTGCTGAGCTCGCCGCGGCTGGCCGCGTCCGACGCGCTGACCGCCGCCGCGCTGGGCTCGCTGGTGGAGGCGTCCAAGGCAGCGCCCACCGCCGGCGCCGATGCGCCCGCGCTGGACCAGGCCGCCGTGCTCAAGGTCGCGGCCCAGCTCAACGCCCCCGGCGTCGGCGAAGGCTTGTTGCGCGTGGAGCAGGCGGGCGAGGGCGCCGTGAGCAAGCCCAAGCTGCAGCAGATCGCCAGCGGCGGCGACTGGCGCAAGGTGGACACGCAGGCCCTGGCCGCC
>NZ_JAXOJX010000144.1:0-4325 GCF_034427735.1 Azohydromonas lata | reverse complement strand
GGCCGCGCAGATGACGATGGCGGCGATGAGCGAGATCAGCATCAGCAGCCAGCCCGGCAGGCCGGAATCGCCCAGGGCGGAAACCACGGTCCAGCTGACCATGGCGCCCACCATCAACACCTCGCCGTGAGCGAAGTTGATGAGGTTGATGATGCCGTAGACCATCGTGTAGCCCAGTGCCACGAGCGCGTACATGCTGCCCAGCACCAGACCGTTGATGATCTGTTGAAGAAAAATGTCCATGGGAGATTCCACAAGGGGCTGGATGCCGGCGCAACCACGGGCGGGCCTGGGCCACCGGCATCAAAGAGTGCCGCGGCGCAGTGGCCGCGGCTCTTTTGCTTGCGAGAGGGCTGGCTCCGATCAGCCAGCCGGGTTCATCAGAACGAGCTCAGCACCTCGGGCTGGCCGCCCTTGAAGCCATACACGCTCACGGGCGAGGACTTCAAATCGTGCTTGTCGGTGAAGGAATATTCGCCGGCCACGCCCTTGTAGCTGCCCTTGGCGATGGTTTCGGCCACCTTGCCGGCGTCGGTGGAGCCGGCCTTCTGCATGGCGTCGGCCAGCAGCATGGCGCCGTCGTAGAAGTTGGCGGCGTAGGTCAGCGGGTCGCGGTTGTAGGCGGCCTTGTACTTGGCGGCAAAGGCGCGGCCGGTGTCGGCCTTGCCCAGGATGGTGCCGGCCTGCGCGCACAGCACGCGGCCATCGGCGGCGCCGCCGCTCAGGCGCGCCGTCTCGGTGGCGCAGATGCCGTCGCCGCCCAGCAGCTTGGCCTGCACGCCCAGCGACACCATCTGGCGCAGCATGGGGCCGCCTTGGGCGGAGTAGCCGCCAAAGAACACGGCGTCAGGCTTGGCGCTGCGGATGGAGGTCAGGATGGGCGTGAAGTCCGTGGCCTTGTCGGTGGTGAACTCCTGCTTGACGATGTTCAGGCCCTGGCGCTTGGCCTCGGCCACGAACTCCTGCACCAGGCCCTGGCCGTAGGCGCTGCGGTCGTCCACGACGGCCACGTTCTTGATCTTCATTTCCTTGGCGGCATACACCGCCATGGCGGCGCCCAACTGCACGTCGTTGACGCCGATACGGAACAGGCGCGGATAGCCCAGCTCCGTGATCTTGGGGTTGGAGCCCACGGTCATCATGACCATGCCGGATTCGTTGTAGACGCGGCCGGCCGGGATGGCGACGCCGGAGTTGTACGGGCCGACCACGAACTTCACCTTGCTGTCGGCCAGCTTCTGCGCCACGGCCACGCCCTGGCGGGGATCGGCACCGTCATCCTCGGCCACGACTTCGAAGGTGACCTTCTGGCCGCCCACCGTCACGCCCTTGGCGTTGAGCTCCTTGACGGCCAGCATCAGGCCGTCGCGGTTGTCGGTGCCGTAAGCGGATTGCGGACCGGACAGCGGGCTGCTGAAGCCGATCTTCACCACTTCCTGCGCCTGCGCGCCCAAGGACGCAGCGGCAAAGGCCACGGGCAGGAGAACGCCGGCGAAGCGGCGCACGGTGGAGGCGATGTTTTTCATGACGAGGGGTCTCCGTGAGGTCTCAGAACGAATCGGCGTCGGCTCGGTCACTTTCCAAGCCTGCCGCCTGCTGCGGGCTGCGGCTGTAAAGCCGCGTCAGGGTTGGAAGCCGCGCTGCGCGCGGGTGCCGGAAATCTGTCGGCCGCCGCACGCCTGGAGCGCGCCGCAATGCCGGGGGCCGTGCTTGTCCGCCGCACGCCGGAGAACGTGCGGGCGCAAAACAGCAGTGGACAAGGCAGTCGATGTTTCGTCGGACATGGCGATGAACTCGGCCTTGTGGGCCGGCTTGCGTTGACAAGACTTGATGCGGTGCCGCGCTCGCCGGCCGTGGGATGGACTGGCCGGTTTCGCATCGGCGTGTCGGACCTTCATGAGTCCGACATTTTCCGTAGCAAAAATATCGTATACGGTAGACGCATGATCTGTGCCTAGGTGCAAACCACTAGCTGCACGCTATTGGTGCAATTAAGCGGTGTTTTTTTGCAAAAAGGCGGACAGAGGCACCAAATGAGAGCGCCATCATGGTGCACAGCATTGTGTATGGTTCACGACTGCGCAAAGGGAATTTCGTATACGCTTTGCGTCTAAGCAAACCCAAGGTGAAACCGTGTCTCTTGAACTGTCCGATGTGCCGAACCTGGGCCAGTCGCCCACGAATTCGGAGGTGATTGCGCAGCACCTGCGCAATGCCATCGTCACCGGGCAGTTGCACGAGGGCGAGCCGATCCGGCAAGACGAGGTGGCGGCCCTCTTCAAGGTCAGCAAGATTCCCGTGCGCGAGGCGCTCAAGCACCTGGAGGCCGAGGGGCTGGTGGCTTTTCAGCGCAACCGCGGCGCGGTGGTGCACAGCCCGTCGGAGGCGGAGATCGTGCAGGTGTACGAAGTGCGCGCGATGCTGGAGTCCAACGCCATCCGGCTGGCGGTGCCCAACATGACGGCGGCGACCTTGGACAAGGCGCAGCGGATGTGCGATGAGTTCGCCCGCGAGCAGGACCCCTTCCGTTGGGCGCGGCTGCACTGGGAATTCCACTCCTGCCTGTACCGCGACGCGGGGCGGGACTTCCTGCTCAACATGATCCAGTCGATCAACAACCGCACCGAGCGCTACCTGCACATCCAGCTCACCCGCGAGAACGGCCGCGACACGGCCGATACCGAGCACCAGGCGCTGGTGGACGCCTGCCGCCGCGGCGACCCGGCCGAAGCCGCGCGCATGGTGCACGAGCACATCATGCGAGCCTGCTCGCTGCTGCAGCGCCACCTGCCCAAGCCGACGGCGGCGTAATCGGACCGCGGTGCAACAACGCGCCGCGGGTTTACCCGAATTGGAATTGCGTCTACTGGAAAAATACCGCTGGGATAACCCCTCTCCCCCATTTGGGGGACTGGCTATAAATTCGGCTTGTCGAGCACCCGATTAAGTCTTGACAACGTCAGCCACTTTTACAGCCGAGCATCCCATGGCCGTTCCTGCTTCCAATCATCCCGTGTGGTCCCGCCTTGCCTCGGGTGGCCTGTCCAAGGTCAAGACCTCGCAACTGGCCGCGCAATTGTTCATCAAGCGCATTGAGACCAGTAAAACGCCCACGCCTCAAAAGGCGAAGGAAATCTTTGATTTCTTCGCCAAATACGAGCGGATCATGGGCAACGAGTTGCAGCAATTGACTGCACTGTAATGGCCGGCTTGCCGCCTGTTGTTTGACTCCATTGCCGGACATTTTCACCATGAACCAACTGATTTCCCTGGAACAAGCTTCTTCCCTGATTCTGGGCGGCGCTCCCTTGAGCGTGGCCGGCCCTGAGCATTTGCTGGACCAATTGCCGGCGGGCTCGTGGGTGGGGGGCACCATTCCCTACTTCATGACGCAAGAGGGCGGCGTGGTCGTGAACGACAAGGTATTCGTCACGGACCTGTCGGAACTGGGCACGGTGTCGCTGGCCACTTATGGCGCGGAGGAGCTGGCCGGCATCGCGGCCCATGCGCCGGATAACGGTTTTTCCCTGACCATCATTCCCGCGGGCGGCCAGGCGCACCAGCGTTTCGCGGCCGAGGCCGCCACCTACCCCGACGCCTTTGTCAAACCCACGGTGGGCTGGATATCGGGCGTTCACCTTTCCGAATTGGGCAAGGCCACGCCCAAGGTGTATGACGGGCGCACCGGCGCCAAATATGAAGACCGTGCCGTGGTGGCTTATGTCAGCGTGCCGGACGACAAGCTGGTGATGCTGGAGACCGTGAATTTGTTCGAGCCCGACGGCAAGGACGTCATTCATTTCTCCCAGACCGGATTCCATGTCGACGAGTGCGAGGTCAACGGCGAGGTCGTGAATTTCGCCGAGTATGTGAAATCGCGCGGTTTTGAAGGCGGCCAATGTCCGCTGGTGGGCGATTTTGCCGGCGCGCACGTGAACGTGTCGCTGCAAGGCATGCCGGCCACGGGCGGCGTTGATTTTTACGCGCCTGTTTTCCCCGGCGTAGATTATCACTTCGCCAAGGCCGTACCCGATTATGTGGGCGCATTCCGTGAACGCCTGGAGGCGGTGGAGCACGAGGGCGTCGTGTGGAGCTGCAACTGTATCCTGAATTTCGTCTTCGGCGGATTCGAGGGTAAGGCCATCGGCGGCGAACCCGGTGCGGTGACGTTTGGCGAAATCGCCTACCAACTGCTCAACCAGACCATGGTGATGGTGCGCATCGCCTGACGCCGTCATTCTGCGCAAGGCAAAACGCCCCGGCCAGGAGTGGCCGGGGCGTTTTTCCATGGCGGTCCCAATTGTGGGATTTCAATTTTTGAACCT
>NZ_JAXOJX010000143.1:0-4362 GCF_034427735.1 Azohydromonas lata | reverse complement strand
CGCCCGCGTCGTCCACGAGCGCGTAATGCACGGCAGCGGGCACGGCCAGGTGGCCGACGACATGGCCCGCCACCACATCCTCGGCCACCGTCAGGCTGGGCGTGAGGGGCACGGGGCGCACGTTGTCCACGGTGGCATCGGTAGCGCCGCTGACGAACGTGGCGTTGCCGGCCACGTCCCAGGCCTTCACCACCACGTGGGCCTGTGACCGGTCGATGTCGCCGGCCACGATGGTCCAGCTCGCCGTCCAGACGCCGTCCACCAGCTTCGCCTGCACGTCCTCGGGGCCACCGAACAGGCTGAAGTCCATGCGCACGTCGAACGCCGCATCGCGGCTGCCGTCGCCGCCGGCCGGGCCGTTCCAGGTCGCCACGACGGTGTCGCCGATGCGGAAGGCGCCGTTCGTGCCCGTGGCGCCGGCCATGCGGATGTCGCCCGCAGCCACGGCCGGCCCGGTGTTGTCCACCACCAGCGTGCGCACCGTGCGGCTGGTGTTGCCGGCGGCGTCGGTGCTGGTCACGGTGACGGTGTAGGTGCCCTCGGCCAGCGGGCGCTGGCCCACGTGCCAGCCGCTGCCGTCGCGCTGCGCGATCTCGGCCGCACCGCCGTCGCCCCAGTCCACGGTCACGGTGTCGCCCATGCCGGCGGTGCCGCAAAGGCTGAGCGGGTTGTGGGTGCTGGTGCGCCAGTCCGTCGCCGAGGCGCCGCTGTCCTCGGACAGCACGACGGTCGGCGCGGCGGATGCGGCGGTGTCCAGGCTGAACTGTCCGCTGCCCTCGCTGCGGTTGCCTGCGGCATCGGTGCTGCGCAGCGTCACGCCCTGCACGCCGTCGGCGCCCAGGTTGAAACGGCCCGCGGTGATGAGCCGCACGTCGGCCGTGTCCAGTGTCCACAGGCCGTCGCTGCCGGCCATGACGCGGAAGGTCGCGCCGCCCACGGTGACGTCCACCATGCTGCCGGCCTCCGCCGTGCCGTGCAGCACTGGCGTGCCGTCGCTGGTCGGCGACGTGGAAGCCAGTGAGGGTGTCGCGGGTGCCAGCGTGTCGAAACGCAAGGTCGCCAGGCCGGCTGCGCTGCCGGCGTTGCCCGCAGCGTCGCTGTAGCGGCCGGCCGCCACCGAGATGACGGCCATGCCATCGGCCGTGCCGGCCGTGGGCGTGAAGGTCACGGTGCGCGTGAGGCCCGTGCCGCTCAACGCGCCCAGCGTGCCGCCTTCGGCCACGACGTCGTCCAGCGTGAAGCTCGCGCCCGGGTCCTCGCTGAACGTGAACGTGATGGTGGCCGTTTCTCCCGCCTTGAGGCTGGCCACGGTGCTGCTGATGGACAGCGTGGGCGCCACGCTGTCCACCGTGGCGCCGGCCGTGTCGGCTCTCGTCGTGGTGTTGCCCGCGTCGTCCGTCACCGTCACCGACACGTTGCGGCCCGTGGCGACGATGCCGCCGGCCACGATGGTGCAGCTCGCCGTCCACACGCCGTTGACGTTGGTCGCCGCCACGGCGGTACCGCCGCCGAACGCGCTGAAGTCGAACGTCACGCCGCTGACGTCGGCGTTGTGGTCGCCCGCGGCCGTGTTGTTCCAGGTCGCCGTGACCGTGTCGCCGGTCTTGAAGGCCCCGCCCGCGCCGGTGGCGCCCCGGATGTTGACGTTCGCATCGGTCACCGTGGGCGCCACGTTGTCCAGCACGTTGCTGACGTAGGCAGGATGCGTGGTGGTGTTGCCCGCGTCGTCCGTCATCGTGATCGAGACGTCGCAATCCGTGGCATCGACGTCGTCGGCCACGATGGTGCAGCTCGCCGTCCACACGCCGCCAAGCTTGGTGGCCGCCACGGCGGCGCCGCCGCCGAACGCACTGAAGTCAAACGTCACGCGAGTGACGGCGTCGGAGCCGTCATGGTCCCCGTTGGTGTCGACCCACGTCGCCGTGATGGTGTCGCCAATCCGGTAGGCGCCGTGGGTACCCGTGGCGCCGCTCAGGCTGAACACCACCGGCCAGGGTGCGTCGTTGTCCACGACGGCATTGGCCGTGTCGGCCACCGTGGTGGCGTTGCCCCCGTCATCCGTCACCGTCACCGTCACGTTGCAGTGCGTGGCGTCGATGCGCCCGCCGTTATCCACGATGGTGAAGGCGGCCGTCCACACACCGTTGACGTTGGTCGCCGCCACGGCCGTGCCGCCGCCGAATGCGCTGAAGTCGAAGGTCACGCCGCCGATGTCGGCGTTGTGGTCGCCCGCGGCCGTGTTGTTCCAGGTCGCCGTGACCGTGTCGCCAATCTTGAAGGCGCCGCCGAGGCCCGTGGCGCCGCGGATGCTGACGTTGGCATCGGTCACCGCGGGCACGATGTTGTCCACCGTGGCGCCGCTCGTATCGCCCACCGTGACGGTGTTGCCCGCATCGTCCATCACGGTCACCGTCACGTTGCGGCCCGTGGCGTCAATGCTGCCGGCCACGAGGGTGTAGCGCGCTGTCCACACGCTGCCTTCAAGGACGGCTTCCACGGCGGAGCCGCCGCCGAACGCGCTGAAGTCGAACGTCACGGGGCCCAGAGCGTCGCTGTTTTCGTCGCCTTGCTCCCAAGCGGCCCAGGTGGCTTCGACCGTATCGCCCACCTTGTAGAGGCGGTCTGACCCCAGGCTGCCGATGTTTCGGATGTGGACGTTCGCATCGGTCACCGTGGGTGCCACGTTGTCCACCATGGCACCGACGTCACGGGTCATCGTCGTGGTGTTGCCCGCGTCGTCCGTCACCGTCACCGTCACCGCCGCGCCGAAGTCAAAGCTGTCGATGTTGCCGGCCACGAGGGTGTAGGTCGCCGTCCACACGCCGGCCTTGTTGGTGGCCGCCACGGCCGTGCCGCCGCCAAAGGCGCTGAAGTCGAACGTCACGCCGCCGAGGGTGTCGGTGTTGGCGTCGCCTCCCGTGTCGGTCCACGTCGCCGTGACCGTGTCGCCGATCCTGTAGGCGCCATAGGGACCCGTGGCGCCGCTGATGGCGAGGTCATCAAACGACACCGTAGGTGCGACGGTGTCCACCACGGCGTTGGTCGTGTCGGCCGTTGTCGTGGTGTTGCCCACGCCGTCTGTCGCCGTGACGGTGACGTTGTAACCCGTGGCATCCGTCCACTCGTCCACGAGGGTGAAGCTGGCCGTCCACACGCCGTTGTCGTTGACCGCCACCACGGCGGAGCCGCCGCCGAAGGCGCTGAAGTCGAAGGTCACGCCGCTGATGGTGTCGGCGTTGTGGTCGCCCGCGGCCGTGTTGTCCCAGCTCGCCGTGACCGTGTCGCCGATCTTGAAGGCGCCGCCGGTGCCCGTGCCACCGCTGATGGCAATGTGTGCGTCAGTCACCGTAGGCGCGACGTTGTCCACCACGGCATTGGTCGTGTCGGCCCTCGTGGTGGTGTTGCCTGCGTCGTCCGTTACCGTGACCGCCACGTTGCGGCCCACGGCCTGGATGTTGCCGCTCACGATGACGTAGGTCGCCGTCCAGAGCCCCATGTCGTTGGTCGCCGCCACGGCGGTACCGCCGCCGAAGGCGCTGAAGTCGAACGTCACGCCGGCGATGGCGTCGGCGTTGTCATCGCCCACGAACGCGTTGGACCAGTTTGCCGTGACCGTGTCGCCGATGCGGTAAGTGCCGTCCAAGCTGCTGGCCCCACTGATGGCGACGTTGGTGTCAGTCACCGTGGGCGCCACGTTGTCCACCGTGGCGTCGCTCGTGTCGGCCGCCGTCGTGGTGTTGCCCGCGTCGTCCGTCACCGTCACCGACACGTTGCCGTCCGTGGCGTCGATGCTGCCGGCCACGAGGGTGTAGGTCGCCGTCCACACGCCGTTGACGTTGCTCGCCGCCACGGCCGTGCCGCCGCCAAACGCGCTGAAGTCGAACGTCACGCCGCTGATGGTGTCGGCGTTGGCATCGCCCAGGACCGTATTGGTCCACGTGGCCGTGACCGTGTCGCCAATGCGGTAGGTGCCGCCCGTGCCCGTGGCACCGCTGATGGCGATGTGCGCATCCGTCACCGTGGGTGCCATGCTGTCCACCGTGGCGTTGCTCGTGTCGGCCGTCGTCGTCACGTTGCCCGCGTCGTCCGTCACCGTCGCCGACACGTTGCGGCCCGTAGCGTCGATGCTGCCGGCCACGAGGGTGTACGTCGCCGTCCACACGCCGTTGACGTTGACGGCCGCCACGTCAGTGCCACCACCGAACGCGCTGAAGTCGAACGTCACGCCACTGATGTCGGCGTTGGCGTCGCCGCCCACATTGGTCCACGTGGCCGTGACCGTGTCGCCGATCTTGTAGGCCCCGCCCGCGCCGCTGCCGCCGCTGATGGCGATGCGCGCGTCGGTCACCGTGGGCGCCACGT
>NZ_JAXOJX010000142.1:0-4400 GCF_034427735.1 Azohydromonas lata | reverse complement strand
GCGCTGGCCGGGCGCTTCGGCCGCACCTGGGCGCACGCCGCGGCGCCGCTGTGGCACGCGCGCATCCGCGCCACGCTGCACCTGGGCGCGGCGTCGGTGGCGCTTGGGCTGCTGGCCTACGTCTTCGCGCGGGCGCTGCCCAACGAGTTCAGCGTCGGCTGGGAGAGCCAGCTCATCAAGACTCCGGAGGGCGCCCACCAACTGCTTGGGCTGCTGTTCCTGCCGGTGAGCTCCCTGCCGGGCCTGCCGGGCGTGGCGCCCTTCACGCTGGAGGAAATCACGCGCATGCACCATTGGGCCGGCAGCAACGCGGCGATGGCCGACCGCTGGCTGCTCATGCTCTCGGCGCTGCTGGTGTTGGGCGTGGCGCTGCCGCGGCTGCTGCTGTGGGGGTGGCAGTCGCACCGCGCGCGGCGGCTGGCACGGCGCTTTCCGCTGGACCTGGCCGACCCCTACTTCGCCCGCCTGGTGGCCGACGGCAGCGGCCAGCGCTGGCGCCTGGTGGTGTGGCCCTACGCACTGGCGCTGGACGCCGCGCGCACCGCGGCGCTGGCGGGCCAGGCCACCGAGGTGCTGGGCGGCGGCGAGACGGCGCTCACCGTGCAGCCGGGCTTGGCCTACGGCGACGCCCCGCAGGCGGCGGCGCGCCGGCCCGCGGCCACCGAGGGCGAGCTCATGGCCTGCGCGGCGCTGCTGTCGCTCTCGGCCACGCCGGAGGCCGAGACGCACGGCGCCTTCCTGCAGCGGCTGGCCCAGTCGCTTGGGCCGCAACTGCTGGTGCTGCTGGACGCGGGCGCCTTCACCGCGCGCTTGGGCCGCGGCGAGCGGCTGCGCGAGCGCGAGGCGCTGTGGCGCGAGTTCCTGCGCCCGCTGGGCCTGCAGCGCGTGCACGTGGTGGACCTGGGCGCCTGAGCATGCAGGCCGCACCCTCCCCGCTGCAGCCGCCCGCCGGCACGGACACGCACACAAACACAGGCACGGACGGCGGCACCGGCGCCGCCGCCCGCATCGCGCTGGTGCTCATGGCGCACACCAACGTGGGCAAGACGACGCTGGCGCGCACGCTGCTGGGCCAGGACGTGGGCGAGGTGCGCGACGCCGCCCACGTCACCCGCGACGCGCAGGCCTACCCGCTGCTCTCCACGGCCGAGGGCGACGCGCTGCTGCTGTGGGACACGCCCGGCCTGGGCGACTCGGCGCGGCTGTACCGGCGGCTCTCGGGAGCGTCCAACCCCATCCAGTGGTTCCTGTCGCAGGTGTGGGACCGCTGGACCGACCCCACGTTCCACCTCAGCCAGCAGGCGCTGCGCGCCACGCGCGACAACGCCGACGTGGTGCTCTACATCCTCAACGCCACCGAGTCGCCCTCGGCCACGGGCTACCTGGCCGACGAGCTGAAGCTGCTGGCCTGGATGGACAAGCCCGTGCTGGTGCTGCTCAACCAGACCGGGCTGGCCCCCGCGGGCAGCGACGCCGCCCAAGCCGAGCTGCGGCGCTGGCGCGAGCACCTGCGCGACGCCCCGGGCGTGCGCGGCGTGCTGGCGCTGGACGCCTTCACGCGCTGCTGGGTGCACGAGCAGGCCTTCTTCGACGCGCTGGACGGCCTGGTCGCCGCGGACAAGCAGCCCGCCTCGCGGCGGCTGCGCCGCGACTGGCGCCAGCGCAACATGGCGCGCTTCGACGCCTCCATGGCCGTGATCGCGCGGCAGGTGGTGCAGGCGGCGCTGCGGCGCGAAGCGGCCTCGCCGCCTGACGGCGAACCGCGCCCGGGCGGCGTGCGCGCGCTGCTGGCGCCGCGCGGCGGCGATGCGGCGCGCCGGCGCGGCCAGCAGGCGCTGCAGCAGGCGGTGGAACAGGGCCGCGCCCACACCACGGGCGAGCTGCTGCGCCTGCACGGGCTGCTGGACAGCCGCGGGCATCCGTTCTGGCGCCGGCTGGAGCAGGCGGACCTGATCGCCCTCACGCCGCTGGACCCGCTGCGCGTGGGCGCAGGCGGCGCCATCGCCACGGGGGCCGTCTCGGGGCTGAAGGCGGACCTGGCCACCGGCGGCCTGACCATGGGCGCGGGCATGCTGTTGGGCGCCCTGGCCGGCGCGGTGGCCTTCGCCGTGGGCGCGGAAGGCTTCAACCGCGCCCGCGGCGTCCAGGAAAGCTCGCTGCGGCTGAGCAACGCCGCGCTGCACGCGCTGCTGCAGGACGCGCTGCTGAAGTACCTGGCCGTGGCCCATTTCGGCCGCGGCCGCGGCGCCTTCGAGCACGACGCGCTGCCCGCGGCCTGGGGCGAGGAGCTGGCACGGCGCGAGCAGGCCCAGGCCGGGACGCTGGACGCCGTGTTCGAGGCGCTGCGCAGCGGCGAGATGGACGAGGAAGCCGCCTGCATGCAGCTCCAGGGCTGTGCCAGCCGCCTGGCGCTGGACCTGCTGGCCTGGATGTACCCCGAGGCCCACGTGGAGCGGCTGCTTCGGGAGGGTTGAGGGCGGGCGCCACCCGTTGCGCGCGGAACACGCCGCAAGCAGTCGAGAAGATGGCGGTTCAGGCCAGGAGCCAGTGCAGCACCTGATGCGGCCCCACCAGCAGCACCGCCAGGCCGGCGCTGGCCAGGAAGGGGCCGAAGGGCATGTGCCCATCCGCCCCCAACGCGGCGCGCCGGCGCAGCAGCAGTGCCGCCACCGTGCCCAGCAGGGAAGCCCACAGCAGCATGGGCACGATCAGCCACACGCCCAACCACGCCCCCAGCGCCGCCAGGAGCTTGAAGTCGCCAAAGCCCAGGCCTTCCCTGCCGCTGTCCGCGCGCGCGGCCCAATGCGCCGCGCTCCACGGCGGATGTCCCGCACCCTCCCCCGTGGCCAGCCTGAACGCCCAGTACAGCAGCCACAGCGAGAGGTAGCCCGCCACGGCACCCCACATCGACTGGTGCGGCGGCAACGGTATCCAGCCCGCCGTCGCCGCCACCAGGCCCGCCCACGCCAAGGGCAGCGTGAGGGCGTCCGGCAACCACTGCGTGTCCCAGTCGATGAGCGCCAGCGCCAGCAGCGCCGACGCCAGCGCGCACCACAGCAAGGCCTGCGGCTGCCCCTGAAAGCGCAGGCCCAGCGCCGCCCACAGCAGCCCCGTGGCCAGCTCCAGCAGCGGGTAGCGCACGGCGATGGGCTCGCCGCAGGCCGCGCAGCGCCCGCGCCGCTTGAGCCAGCCCAGCACCGGCAGGTTGTCATGCCACGCGATGGGCGTGCCGCATTGCGGGCAGTGCGAGCGCGGGCGCGACAGCGTGAGCAGCGGCAGCCGCTGCAGCTCGCCCTGCAGCGCGCCGGCCACGTCGGCCAGCGCGGCGGCCGGCGCGCGCCCAAACAGGCGCTCATGCGAGCCGGCGTCACCCAACTGCAACGCCACGTCCTGCCACCAGCGCCGCTCCAGCATGAGCGGCAGGCGGTACACCACCACGTTGAGAAAGCTGCCCACGCACAGCCCCAGCACGGCCAGCGGCAGCGGCTGCATCAGCAGCGGCCACAAGGAGGCGTCCATGCCGCTCAGCGCGCGACGAGCTGGCCGCGCGGCGCGGCCGGCGGCCGCAGCCGCGCCAGCCGCTCGGCCAGGAAGGCGGCCGTCTCCGGCGGCAGGTTGGCGGCGCCGTCGGCGCGGCGGTAGGCCTCCAGCGCATCGGCCACCTGGCCCACGCGCTCCAGCGCCACGCCCACGCCCACCAGCCAGCTCACGTTGGCCGGGTCGGCGCGCAAGGCCACCAGGTAGTTGGGCACCGCGGCCTCGTAACGCTGCGCGCGCAACTGCAGCGCGGCCAGCAGGGCGTGGTATTGCGGCTCGTCGCCGGCCTGGGCCACCTGCGCTTCGAGCAACTGCAGGGCGCCGGCGGCGTCGCCGCCTTCCACCATGAGCCGCGCCAGCGCGAGGGTGAGATCGGCGTCCTCGGGGTGCAGGCGCCGGCCCTCCAGCAGCAGCGCGCGCGCCTCGTCGGCACGGCCGGTATCGAGCTGCAGCCGCGCGAGCATCTTGCGCGCCTGCACGTCCTGCGCGCTGGCCTCCAGCGAGCGCTGCAGCGGCGCCTTGGCCTCCTCCAGCCGGCCCTGCTGCTCCAGCGCCACCGCCTCCGCCAACTGCCTGGCCGCCAGCTGGCGTGGGCTGAAGGTTTTGCCCGCCACGGCGCGCGGCGCCGGCCGGACCGGGGTTTCAGCGGCTTGCGCCGGCGCGGCCGGGACCGCGGCAGAGGCCGGCAATGCGCCCGCCAAGGCAGGCGCGGCCTGAGCGACAGGCACGGCCTGGGCGATAGGCGCGGCCTGGGCGACGGGCGCAAGCCCTTGAGCCCCCGCCGCCTTGTCGCCCGCGGGCAGCGGCCTGGGCTTGGACGGGCTGGCCACCACCGGCACCAGGGCGGGCGCGGACGCAGGCGC
>NZ_JAXOJX010000141.1:0-5464 GCF_034427735.1 Azohydromonas lata | reverse complement strand
GGCTTTTTAGTGTCGCCTTGATTCTGAAAAAGGTTTTTCAGTCCAGCCGGCTGTGGGCCTGTAGCGCATCCAGCAGTGACTCATCGAAAGCCTGAGGCTGGACGGTGATGCGCAGCACATCTGCCATGGCCGGATGCGCCGGCCTGTGGATGGCAATCTGTTGCTGCCACAGCCGGCGCTGCAGTGCAGATGCGCTGTCGCTGCTGGTGCAGCGGACCGTGACGAAATTGGTTGCACTCGGCCAGGCCTCCAGGCCGCGAGCCAGCAACTGGCTGCGCAAGCGCTCGCGCTCCAGCAGGGTACGGCTACGAATCTGATGGGCGAGCGGGCTGTCCAGCAGATGCGACAGCAAAGCCTGCGAGAGCCCCGATACCGAGTAGTGAATGCGCCGAAAACGCGCCACCTCCAACAACGGTGTTTCCGCAATCATGCATCCAAGGCGCAGTCCTGCCAGCCCCAAACTCTTGGAAAAGCTGCGAACCCGGATGACACCCGGCATTGCCTGGGCCTTGCGCGGCTCCGCGGCGAAGTCTGCGTAAGCCTCGTCGAGCAACAGCAGGCAGCTTGGCGGAAGGGCCTTGGCGAATGCTTCAAGGCGTTCAAAGGGATGAGTACTTCCGGTGGGGTTGTCCGGGTCGGCCAGGTAGACCAGACCCGCTTTATGCAGCCAAGCGGCGGCGTGCAAGCCGTCGAGATCGGTGTGGCGCCCCTGAGCGGAGAGGGCATAGGGAACTTCGACCAGCGGCAGTCCCAGCCCCGCCGCGAAATAGGCCAGTGTGGGGTAGGTGCCCGCGCTGGTGATGACGGGCTGCTGTTGGCTGCAGGCGGTACGCAACGCGAGCAACAGCAGACTGTCGGCGCCGGCATCGATCAGCAACTGCTCCGGGTCTGCATGCCAGCTCTGGGCCAGACGCTGGCGCAATCCAGCAGCGGACGGGTCGGGGTATTGGCGCAGCAGTTCAGGCCACATCGGCGCGAGCTGCTCGCAAGCGTCGCGCAGTTGTCCATCACCGAGCGGCCAAGCCTCGTTAGCGCCAAGCCGTGCCACTATAGGATGTCCGAGTTGAGCCTCCAGCCAAGCCATTCCCGGGAAGGGGTTGGGCAACAGAGGACCGGGGATGGGCGCGAGCAGTTTCATGGTGCAGGAAGGTAGACGTCAATGATCCCGTTGCAGGGCCAAGTAGAGCCGGCCCTTGTCTGTGTCAGCAAAACAGTCCTGGAGTCTCAGGCTGTGCCCGGTGCAGGCCTTGGCCAGCACCGCAGCGCTGTAGCAACGCTGGATAAGCCGGTCGTTGCAGACGCTGCGGCCTTGCGGGTCGACGAACTGAAGGTCGACTTGCAGCAGGCCGCTCTGCGTGTCGAACCCGGCAATGCGGGCGATGCGTGTCCAAGACTCAGCATCGACATGGAATGACGCGTGACCCGAGAAGTAATCGGTGTTGACGATCTCAGGGAGGTAGGCGTCCAGGTAGAGCGTGCCCCCGGGCAGCAGCGCGGTCGACAATGCTTCCAAAGCGTCATTCAGTGCCAAATCGTCAAGCAGATGCGCCGTCACCGCGCCTGGCATGCAGATGCAGGAAAAGCGCTCGTGAAAAGGTAGCTTGCGCACATCCGCCAGCACAGCTTGCGCGTCTGGCCGCCGACGCTGCATAGCGTGCAACATCCCAGCGTTCAGGTCGCATAGCACCAGCGGCGCGGCCAGGCGTTCTGGCAGCATGGCGCTGTAGCTGCCGACGAACAGCAGCTCGCCAGCCGGCGGCTGAGCCAAGAACGCGCCCAAGAAGAACTCGTGCGCGAGATCCGGCAGGGCGCGCTGTGCGTAGAAGGCCAAATGAACCTCGGCCCAGGCGACATAGACGCTAAGTGCGCACGAGCCATGGACCATGCCCGGCTCCGGTGCCGAATCCTTCATCCTCAAGCGGAGGCAACAGCGCTCAGCACGTTTCGGTGATGCCCCTGTTCGAGCAGGCCGCGCAGGCATTGCGCGGCTTTGATTCGCAACTCGGCCAGCGCGGGGTCGGCGTAGAAGGCAACGTGCGGCGACCACAGCACGTCTGGGCTGGAAGCCAACGGCTCTGGCGGACGCTGGGTCTCGTCGGCGAAGACATCCAGGCCCACACCCGCCAGACTGTTGGCGGCAATGGCTGCATTCAGAGCCTGGGGATCGATGATCGGTCCGCGTGCGGTGTTGACCAGATACTTTCCGTCCAGCCTGGCGAGCGCCTCGGCGTCAATCAAATGTCGTGTCGTTGGGTTCAGCGGGGCGTGGATGGACAGCAGCTGGCAGCGTTCGAGCAATTCATCCAAGCTTTCGCAGCGCTGGACGCCCACGGCCTTGTCCCAGCCACTGGGCCGCTCGGGGTCATAGAAGCTGACTTCACAGCCCAGCGCCTGGAAGCGACGTGCGACCGCGGTGCCAATGCGTCCCAAGCCCAGCAGCCCTACGTTGAAGCCTCGCAGCCGGGGCATGCCGCCCACTTGACGCCAATCCCAGCAGCCGCCGCGGACCAACTGGTCGCCTCGGGGCAGCCGCCGCAGCAGGGCCAGTGCCATCGCCAGCGTGTGGTCAGCCACCTCCTCCGTGCCATAGTCTGGAACATTGGCCACCTGGATGCCTTTGCCGGCGGCTGTACCCAGATCGATGTTGTCGTAACCGACGGCTGCGCGAACGATGGCGCGACAGGAGGTCAACTGCTGCAGTGCCCCAGCGTCCAGCGGCACCAGGTGCCAGGAGATGAATCCGTCGCAGGCGCGTGCCCATTCCGGCAACTCGGCGACGCTGCTCACGTGAAAGAGCTGCAGCTCGGCCACGCCGTCGAACACTTGTTGCTCAAGGTCGGGCTGCAGGACGTAGGAATGGTGCTTGGAGTCGAGGATGCCGATCTTGTACATGGACAGTGAAATTCGATTCGAAAATGGACTGAGCTTTCAGCTCAGGAAGTAGCGCCAGGCCGCACAGCTACCGGTTCCCAGCAGTACGCCCAGCAGTGGACTGCGGCTGGTTAGCACCACGATGAGCGTGACCACGGCTGCGCTCCAAAGCGACGCATCCGGTGCCTGTAGCAGCTTCGGGCCGATCAGCGCAGCGAGCACAGCGACGGGGAGATGCCCCAGCAACCGCTGGAGGTACGCAGAACGCACTCGCTGCAGCGGCAGGAAAACGCCCCCGATGCGTGTCATGTACGTGCATGCAGCCATCAGCAGGATGGCGAGCAGCTCGCGGGCGGTCATTGCGGCTCCTTCGGTACTGTTGGTTCGACGTGGCCCTCTGGCGACCCCGTCAGCGTTGCAACGACAGCGCTGGCGCCCAGCGCAGCAACAAACACTGCAAGCGTGCCTAGGCCAGGCAGCATCGAGAGCAACCAGGCAAGCGCCGCCGACAGCAGGCTGACCGCAAGGTCGGTGCGACGCTTGTGCATCAGCACCAAGAGCGAGAGGAACATCGCGATGAAAGTGAAGTCCAGCCCCCAGCGCGCCGGGTCTGAGATGGTCGCGCCCAGTTGCGTGCCGACGAGACTGCCACTTACCCAGCCACAATAGATCAAGCCACCGCAGGCAACGAAGTAGCGCAGGGTTGGTGAACGCTGCTTGAAGCGATGTTCGGACAGCGCCCAGCTCTCGTCGATCAGCAGCAGCGAGAACGCCGCCGCAACGCGACCTCGACCATAGGGTGCAAGTTGAGGGGCCAGGCTGGCGCTCATCAGCAGGTGCCGTAAATTGACCGCCAACGTGGTGAAGGCGATTGTGGCCACAGGCAGCACCGCCGCCCCATCACGCCAGAAGTCGATTGCCACAAACTGCGAGGCCCCGGCAAACACGAGCGCGCTCATCAGCGTAGCCGCGCCCGCCGACAAGCCGTTGCGAACGCACAGCAGGCCGAACACCAGACCAAAGGCAAAGCCGCTGACCACGATGGGCAGAGCATCCCACGCCGCCTGTGAGACCTCACCGCTTGCTCGTTTCTGAATCCGAGCAGCTTTGAGATCGACATCAGCCGGGGAAGACACAGAGTTCATCCTTCCAGTTGCGGAACGTGACGAACTCGCGACCATCACGAACTTCAAGCTTCGGCGACTCGCCTGACAGGCTCAGCGGCACTGAGTACTTTCCAGTTCGATGCGGCAACACGAGCTCGGGCACCGCCATGTTGGAGATCCGCCGCTTCATCTGCTTGATGATGGCCACGCCCTTGCTGATGTCGGTGCAGAACTGCGTGTCCCCCGGCGAGAACGGCATGAACTGATAGAGGTAGTGCGGCAGCACCCCGTGGCGGTAGAGAGCCAGGCATAGCGGCTTCATCACGTCCAGTTCATCATTGACGCCAGCCAGCAACGGAATATTCGCGAACAGCAGCGGCACTGCCTGCCTGAGCTTGGCGACAGCAGCGATGAACTCGGGAGTGATCTCGCGCGGATGGGCCACATGCAATCCGACCGCGGTCACGCGGGTCTCACGCAGTGCGGCAAGCAATTCATCAGTGACCCGGAAAGGGTTGAAACTGAGCGCGCGCGTGTGAAGGCGGATGACCAGTTCAGGTCGCAATGCGCGCAGATCTTCCAGCATTGCGCGCAGCTGCGCATCGGCATGCATCAAGGGCTCGCCGCCGCTGACGATGGCCTCATCCAGTTCGGGGTGCGAGGCGATGTAGTCCAGCGTAGCCGCCCAGTCCGACTTCCGGAATTTTCCCTTGTCAGTTTCGGTTTCCAGCGTACGCAGAGCTTCGTAGCAGAACTGACAGTACGCATGGCAGATGTTCGAGACGCGAATGATCACCCGGTTGTCGTACTTGTGTTGACAGATCGGCGTGACCATCTCATGCGGCAGCTCCCAGTTGTCAGTCTCTCCGTCGTAGCTGAGCTCGCCCGTCGAGGCGTCTGTCCATGCGGGCACGACCTGTAGCCACAGCGGATCCTTGTCTATCGGCTGTCCATTGATCCCGCTTCGGATCAGGTCTGCGTAGTACGGAGTGATGCCAAGCTTTCTTCCATCCAGGCGCTCGCTGATGCGTGCGAGCAGAGGTGAGTCCTTCAGCTCTGGAAAAACGTTGACCAGGGCTTCGACGTTGGTGATGGCATTTTGTTGCTGCCATTTCCAGGACGTCCAAGCAACGTTTTCGGACATGGGCAGCTGTTGCCTGGTTTCAGCCCCGGCGGTGACGGTTATGTTCATGGGTCCTCCAAATATTTGTAGCACAAGGTTACCGAAAGGAATTTATGTAACTTTGTGCTACGTCAAGCAATCGTTTGGAGAAGATCGGTTGTAGGTGTGCTTGGGTGGCACGGCGCTGATGTCGTTGGCGCGAGGGCACTGCGTGGGCAAGGGATGGCCCAGCCATGTTGTGAGCTACCGGCATGTCGTCCGCGCGCTGCGCCGCAAGTCCTTGGCGCTGCTCAATCTGGTCTACCGCAAGTAGCTCTTCCCGCGCGAGGCCTACCGGCTGACGTTCGAGCATGTGTGCGAGCAG
>NZ_JAXOJX010000140.1:0-5607 GCF_034427735.1 Azohydromonas lata | reverse complement strand
GGCTGTGGGCGCTGAAGGCCAGCGCCGCCGTGTCGCCCGCGGACAGTTGCTGTTGCAACTGGCGCGGCAGCTCGCTGTCGCGCAGGTGGGCCAGCATGCGGGCGTACAGGGCCACGCGGCCGCGCGTGCGCTGCAGCCCGGCCGCGGCGTCCAGGCCGGCCACGGCCATGAGCTGCGCGTGCAGTGCCGCATCAGCCTCTTGCGCCGGCCCTGGCGCCGCCTGCGGCGCGGGGCCGGCCGCTTGGGCTGCGGCAGCCGGCGCGGGCAGCCAGCGCAGCAGCGTGCGGAACAACACGTCCGGCTCCACCGGCTTGGCGATGTGGTCGTTCATGCCCGCGGCCAGGCAAAGCTCGCGGTCCTCGTGGAGCGCGTTGGCCGTCATGGCCAGGATGGGCGTGGCTGCGTGCGCGGGCAGCCTGCGTATGCGCCGCGCGGCCTCCAGGCCGTCCAGCCGCGGCATCTGCATGTCCATCAGGATCAGGCCGTAGGCCGTGGCGCGGGCCTTGTCCACGGCGGACTGGCCGTCGTCGGCCACGTCCACGTCCAGGCCCACGCCGGCGAGCAGCTCGCGCGCCACCTCCTGGTTGATGGCGTTGTCCTCGGCCAGCAGCACGCGCGCGCCGGCATGGCGGCGCAGCAGGTTTTCCAGCTCGGCCGCCGGCGCCACCGGCACGGGCGGTTGGGCGAAAGCCCTGTCCGTGCCGCGTGCCATGGGCAGCTCCACGCGGAAGGTGCTGCCCACGCCCGGCTCGCTGCTCACGCCGATGCGCCCGCCCATCAGCTCCGTGAGCCGGCGGCAGATGGCCAGGCCCAGGCCCGTGCCGCCGTACTTGCGCGTGGTGGAGGCGTCGGCCTGCTCGAAGGGCTGGAACAGGCGCTCCTGCTGCTCGGCGCTCAGCCCTATGCCGCTGTCCTGCACCTCGAAGCGCACCACCATGGGCGCGCCGGGCGGGCTGGCCAGGCGGGCGCTCACGCGCACGTGGCCGGCCTCGGTGAACTTCACGGCGTTGCCCACGAAGTTGAGCAGGATCTGGCCCAGGCGCAGCCCGTCGCCGTGCAGCACGCGGGGCAGGCCGGCCATCTCCGTGATGAGCGCCAGGCCCTTGGCCTCGGCCTTGTCGCGCAGCAGGCTGCACACGTCGTCCACGACGCGCTCCACGTCGAAGTCGGCCGTCTCCAGCCGCAGCTTGCCGGCCTCGATCTTGGAGAGGTCCAGGATGTCGTTGATTACGCCCAACAAGTGGTGCGCCGCCATGGAGATCTTGGCCAGCCGCTCCAGTTGCACGGGCTCGCGCAGGTCGCGCTTGAGCAGGTGCGCCAGGCCGATGATGGCGTTCATGGGCGTGCGGATCTCGTGGCTCATGTTGGCCAGGAAGGCGCTCTTGCTGCGGTTGGCGGCCTCGGCGGCGTCGCGCGCCTGCTTGAGCTCGGCCTCGGCGTGCTTGCGCCGCGTGATGTCCTCGAACAGCACCACGCTGCCCACGACCTCGCCGTCGCGCGTGAGCGGCGCGGCGGAGTAGGCCACGGGAAAGGCGCTGCCGTCGCGGCGCCAGAAGCACTCGGTGTCGCTGCGCGCGCGCTGGTTGTCCAGCAAGGCGCGGCGCACCTGGCAGCCGTCGGCGCGGGTGGCGGCGCGGCGCGCCTGGGGCGACAGCACGATCTGCGGCAGCGGCAGGCCCACGAGCTGGCGCGTGTCCTCGAAGCCCAGCAGCAGCGCTGCGGCACGGTTGGCCAGCGTCACGCGGCCTTCCATGTCGGTGCTGAAGATGCCTTCGGTGGTGGACTCCACCAGCGTGCGCAGCTGCTCCTCCTTGTTGGCCAGCACCTCGGCGGCGCGCGTGCTGTCGGTGATGTCGCGCGCCTGGGTGAGGAAGCCGTCGAAGCGGCCCTGGGCATCGCGCAGCACGCAGCGCGTCGTGGAGATCAGCCGTTCGCCCAAGCCGGCCAGCGGCATGTGCCGCTCCACCACCATGACGTCGTGGCCGCTGGCGATGAGCGCGTCCTCGTCGGCCCGCACCAGGGCGGCCAGGTCGGGGGCCAGCACCTCGCCGGCCGTGCGTCCGGCCAGGGCCTTCCAGTCGGCGATCGCGTTGGCCTGCGCGTAAGCCCGGCTGACGGCCTTGTAGCGGTGCTCGCGGTCCTTGAGCGCGATGAGGTCGGGCGATATCTCCAGCACGCGCGTGAAGTCCAGGTTGACGGCCTCGGCCGCTTCCTTGGCGCGGTGCAGCTCGGCCGTGCGCTCGGCCACGAGCTGCTCCAGTTGGTGGCGGTGGCGCTCCAGTTCCTCGGCGGTGCGCTTTTGCGCCGTGATGTCCTCCCACAGCGCCACCATGTAGGTGCGCCCGCCCAAGCGCACCGGGCAGGCGGTGACGCGCACGTCGAACAGCGTGCCGTCCTTGCGCCGGTGCACGTTTTCGAGCCGGCGCACCTTGTCGCGCACCATGCGCTCCATGGAGTCTTGCAGCGCCTTGGGCGCCAGGCCGGCCTGCACCTGCTGCAGCGACATGCCCAACAGCTCCTCGCGACCGTAGCCCAGCAGCCGGCAGGTGGCTGCGTTGACCTGCACGTAGCGGCCGCTGTCGGTGTCTATGACCTCGATGGCGTAGGGCGCCTCGTCGAACACCGCCTGCATCAGGGCCTCACTGTCGCGGGCCGAGGCTTCGGCGGCGTCGCGCGCGGCCAGCGCGTTGCGAAAGGCCAGCACCGTGCGCGCCAGCGTCGGCAGCACGCCGGGGCGGCCTTGCGCCAACTGCTCGACCTGCGCCAGTTGCGCCGGCTCCGGCTTGCCCTCGGACAGGCACTGCAGCGTCCGGGTCAACAGCGACACCCGCGCCGTCAGCCGCCGCACGGCCAGCAGCCAGAACAGCATGAGCCCGCCCAACGCCAGCGCGCCGGCCGCGCCGATGTGCACCTGCCGCTGCCCCAGGGCCTGCAGCAGCGCCGTGCCCTGCGAGGCCGAGCCGTGCAGCGTTGACTCGGCGATGCCCCGCGCGTGCTCGCTCAAATGCAGGTGGACGTCGCTGGCCTGCAACGCCTGGCGCCACGCCTGTGGCGGATCGGCGGCGGCCAGCTCGGTGGCCCTGGTCACCAACTGGCGGTAGCGGGTGAAGTCCTGCCGCACCTCGTTGGCGGGCTGACTGTCCGCGGCCGCGGGCCACTGCTTCTCGACGGCGGCCAGCCGGTCCACCAGCTCGGCCCGCACACGCTGGAGCGCGGCCTGGTCGGCCTGCGTGCCGGTCTGCTCCAGGGTGCGCAGCACCAGGCGCTGTATGCCGGCGAGCTCGTGATCCAGGTTGAGGGCCTGGGCTGCGCGCCGACTTTGCTGCAGTTGCTGCGTGCGGGTGGTCTCGTGCTCGCCCCACAGGCGGTCGAACGCCAGGTAGTTGAGCGCGGCCAGCACCAGCGCCAGCGCGGTGCTGGGCAGGAAGATCAGGCGCAGGAAGGGCGCGACGCCGCTGCTTTGAAGTCTCATGGCTGCTGCTGCACGGCGTGCACCGGCAGCAGCCGGCGCGTCACGGAAATGCTGTCCACGTAGCGGGAGCCGGCGTCCCCCAGGGGACGGAACGGCGCGAGCATGCCCTCCTTGGGAAAGCCGCCCGCCTGGACCACCGCGCCGCACAGCGCTGCGCAGCCCTGTAGCGCGTGCAGGCCCAGCCTCGTTCGTCCCGTGTGCTTCATGTGCCGCTGTCCGCCGTCTGCGTCACCGTCTGCCCCGCCTGTGCGGCTGCCTGGGCCACAGCCGGTGCCGGCGCGGACTGCGGATCGGCCACGCGGCCGGCCACGGCGGCGAACTCCTCGCGGCAGGCGAGGAAGGCGTCCACCACGTCGGGGTCGAAATGCCGGCCGCTGCCCTCCACGATGATGCGCGTCGTCTCCTCCAGGCTCATGGGCGGCTTGTAGACGCGCCGGGACACGAGGGCGTCGAACACGTCGGCCAGGGCCATCAGGCGGGCGCTGACGGGAATGTCTTCGCCGGCCAGGCCGCGCGGGTAGCCGCTGCCGTCCCACTTCTCGTGGTGGTGCTGCGCAATCTCGCGCGCCGCCTGCAAGAAGGCGAACGCCTCGCCGGCCATCTCGTGCGCGGCGGCGTCGCTGACGCTGGCCAGGGCGCCTTGCATGGCCTTGGCGATGGCGTCGGCGCCAATGGCGGCATGCGCCTTCATCAGCTCGAACTCCTTTGGCGTGAGCTTGCCGGGCTTGAGCAGGACGGCGTCGGCAATGCCCACCTTGCCGATGTCGTGCAGCGGCGCGGCCTGCACCACCATGTCCAGGCGCTGGCCCTGCAGCGCCGACGCAAAGCGCGGGTGGTCGCGCAGCCGCCGCGCCAGCAGCTCCACGTAGGCCTGCGTGCGCACGATGTGGTGGCCGGTCTCGCTGTCGCGCGCCTCGCCCAAGCAGGCCAGCGCGCGCAGGCTCAGGTCCTGGATGAGCAGGTTCTGGCGCAGGCGCCGCGCCACCTCCTGTTCCAGCCGCCGGTTGTGGTGGGCAAGCTGGTCGCGCGTGCGCTTGAGCTCCACATGGGTGCGCACGCGCGCCAGGGTGACGGCCGGGTCTATGGGCTTGGTGATGTAGTCCACCGCGCCCTCGGCCAGGCCCTTGCGTTCGCTGTCGGCGCCGTCCAGCGCGGTGATGAAGATGACGGGAATGTCGCGCGTGGCCGGGTCCGCCTGCAGCCGGCGCAGCACCTCGTAGCCGTCCATGCCGGGCATCATCACGTCCAGCAGGATCAGGTCGGGCCTGGCGGCCTGCACCGCGCGCAGCGCGCTCTCGCCTGCGGTGGTGGCGCGCACCCGGTACGTGGGCTGCAGCAGGTCGCCCAACAGCTTGAGGTTTTGCGGCGTGTCGTCGACGACGAGCACCGTCGGCTTGGCGCTCTCCTCAGGCGTCATGGCGGGTTGCGAGCTGATGGTCATGCGCGGCCCTCGGCAGGAGAAGGTCGTAATGATATGTAGCTGGATGCCGTGGCCACGGCACGGCGAGCTTGAAGTTGCGCAAGCGCACGCCGAGCGGACGCGACCAGGCTTGGTGAGAGGATGCCGCGCTCGACCGGCGCCTCTTCAAAGCCGCCGCCATGGGCCGCGCACCGGCCGTGCTCGCCCGGCGGTGGATGTTGCAATCTGCAGCGGTGCGGCATCGTTGCCTGACTGTCAAAGTGCCGGTCTGCCGCGGCCGGCGTGGCGGGTGCGCGTCGCACCAAGCCCACCATCGACAGCACTGGAAATGCTTGGCCTCGTGAACTTTCAGCACGCAGAGCTTGGCGCGCCTGAAACCTTGTGTATACTCGCGCCCCTCGCAGACACACCAGGGTTGGCGTTCAAATTCAGGACGCGGCTTTGATGTTGTCTCCAAAACCAGGTGGAATTGGTTTTTCCGTGCCTTGCGGCAGACAGGAAAATCCGTCCATAAAGGGTCCTTGAGGGATCCAACGGGTTTTGGCGGTGGTATGTGCATGTTTGCGCAAACTCCGCAGGCGAGCCGCCCGGTGGATTTGTCGGGCGGGCTGCAAAAGGTGTTCTAAATACCCAAGCAGTTGACAAGGGTTTACCCTTATGTCAGAATTCAATTCTTCGCTGCTGACAACAGCGAGACGCGACGAAAACAGCAGGT